>CANCAR010000128.1 GCA_947374125.1 Hyphomicrobiales bacterium
GGCTTCGGTCACGACGCCAAGTTGACCTTCGGAACCAATCACGAGGCCGAGTAAATCCAGCCCGGCAGAGTCCATCGCATCCGAGCCGATATCAACGATCGTGCCGTCAATCAGCACCATGCGAACGCCCAAAATATTGTTGGTGGTCACGCCATAGCGCAGACAATGCGCGCCGCCGGAATTCATCGCGATATTGCCCGCAATCGTGCAGGCTAATTGCGAGGAGGGGTCTGGCGCGTAGAAAAAGCCTTTGTGGGCCACTTCACCGGAGATCGCGAGATTGGTAATGCCCGATTGCACGCGCATGGTCCGGTCGCCAAAATTGATATCGAGCACGCGGTTCATTTTACCGACGCCGACGACAATGGCATCCTCTTGCGGAATGGCACCACCCGCGAGCGAGGTTCCTGCACCGCGGGGAATAACTTTCACGCCCTGTTCGTTGCAATAGCCCAGGACGGCTGCCACTTCTTCTGTTGAAGTTGGCAAAACGACGGCCAATGGCATTTTGCGATAGGCGGTCAGCGCATCGGTTTCAAAGGCACGGCGCTCGTCTTCCGTTGTGATGAGAGAGGATTCAGGCACTAGCGGGGCAAGCCCTGCGATAATTGCGTCACGGCGCGCCAAAATGGCCTCGTCCGGCATCGGAAATTGAATGCTCATCGGAGTCCTCCTGCAAAACACGGTACGGATAACATGTCAGCGGTTTTGCATCGTTTTGCAAGAGTCCTTCGCGTCACGGGCAACCACCCTCTTGCTCGATAGGGGATTATCGATCGGCAAGTACACGGGTGGGAGGAAAGGTGATTTCTACCAATGTGCCGGTATAGCGCGCACTTCGAATGGCCATAGAGGCACGGTTGGCCTCAACGAGCGCCTTGGTGAGCGGCAGGCCTAGACCCGTTCCACCCCCTTGGCGGGTGGTTGTTACCTGCCGAAACGGCTCTAGCGCGGTGGCTATATCGGTTTCTGTCATGCCAATGCCGGTGTCTTTTATTCGGATGATCACTTCGCCATCCGGTGTCTTGACGGTCGATACGATCACCTGACCGCCCTCAGGCGTGAATTTGATCGCATTGGAGAGGAGGTTGAGCATGATCTGGGTGAGAGAGCGCTCATCCGCGACAAGGGAGGGGATGTGGGACGCAAGGCTCATCCGAAGGACGACGCGACCTTTATTGGCGGTTTCTTGAACGAGGTGCGTAGCGCCAAGTAGCACCTTATTGATGTCAACCTCGCTAAAGGTAAGATCGGCGCGGCCTGCTTCTATCTTTGATAGGTCCAGCAGATCATTCACTAGCCCCAGCACATGCGCGCCGGAGGACAGGATATCGCCCAGATACTCACGATACCGCTCATTGCCGACTTGTCCGAAGCGCTCCTCATGCATGATTTCGGCAAATCCGATAATAGCCGACAAGGGCGTGCGGATTTCGTGGCTGATACGTGCGAGGAAATCTGATTTTCTGGCGCTTGCCGTCTCAGCGGCCCGGCGCGCATCGATAAAGTCGCGCTCGGCGCGTTTGAACGAGGTGATATCTCGCAAGACAGCGCAGAATTTTGGTTCGGCTGGTGTACCAATGCGCCCCATCGTCATAAAGAGGGGAATTCGACCGCCATCGCGTGTTTGTCCGGTTACTTCCCGCCCATCATTGAGCACGCTGGCAACGCCATTGTGTTTCAGGCCCTCGAGATAATCGAGCGCGCGGCCACGGCTATCATCTGAAAGCAGAGCGGTGATCTTCTCACCCGCAATCTGGGCGGTATCGAGCCCAAAAAGCGCTTCCGCCGAACGGTTCATCGATAAAACGCGACCCTCATTATCGAGCACGATCACGCCATCGGTCGCGGTGTCGAGAATGGTAGAAAGTTCGAAGGCCGATACGCCAGATGAATGGACCTCGGCCTCCGGGTCAAAGGCCCAGTCCGACTCGGTGCGATCGGCCAATGGTTCGAATACCATCATACTGGCGGGAAGACCCTCCCACTGCAGCGTTTGAAGCTTGACGCCGAGCGCGATCATATCGCCATCTTGCCGTCTTAGCAGCATGGCCCCTTCATCGTCGGAAGAGCGCCGCGAAGGATCGCGACCCCCAAACAGCGAATCCACGCTGCCGCTTTCGTAAAAATGGTCGGCGCTTGTATAGCCAAGCCAATCCAGCAAGGGTTGGTTCATCTCAATCGGGACGCCCCCGCGGCTGATCAAAAGCCCAACCGGCAGACGATCAAGAATTTCGCTCATTTGATTGGTGAGACCAAGAACAGGCTCCGCTGAGGGAGCGGGTACCGATGACGAAGGTTCCTCTGCAATGGAGTGATCTTCCAACTCATCGATTGGATCGGTCTTAGCCGTTCCGGCTTCCGTCCGATCAAACTCGGGGGCCTTCGCGCCAAGTGCCCGGGCGATGTCTCTGAAGGCCTGCCTTTCGCTTTCGCTAAGCCCCATAGCAGCAACAGGCGGTGGCTCAACCGAGCGCTTCGGTTCTAATGAGGGAATTACAGGCGGCGTAACGGTGATCACGGGGGGCTCGATAAAGCCAAAGCCGCGGAAGCCGCTGAATACGCCATTGGCATCGGTTAAGGGTGTGCCAGAAAGGATCATCCGCGTCGGAGCTTTGTCCGCTAGGGTGAGGCGCGTTTCGATGCCAACAAAAGTTGCCCGCGCATCAAGCGCTGAGCGGACCGTGTCATTCTTCGCCCAAATACTACCGGAAATAGGATTCAAAAGAGTGGCAATGCGTTCATCCGCACCTGGAAATTCAAAGCGTCCTTCGCTGTCCGTCTGCCAGACAAAGCGCAGCAATGAACCGCGTCGCTTGGCGCCGGCCTTTGGCTCATCCGATTTCGGGGCTTCGTCCTCGTTCATACGCTTTACACTTCGTCCGTTCCCGAAACATGGAACCCTTTGGCACCACGTTGATTTCCTAGAATGATCCAAATTCCTAAAATGATCGAGAAAATCTTAATCGATTGGTTGTGATCTCGTCCAACCGAATCTCCGATGATGGCCGAATATTCAAAAACACCGTTAACGCAGCCTGCCGATTGACGATTGTGCAGTGCAATATTATATTGCGCTGCAGAAAAAACGTGTCGGCTTTAGTCTAGGCCCTCCACACTTAACAATAGGATATCACAATGTCGAAATCAGTCCCAAGCTACGAAATTCCAGCTGAAATGCGTACCCTGGCCGAAAAGAGCGTTGAGCAAGCCAAAACGGCTTTTGACGGATTTATCGGCGCTGCCAACAAAGCCGTTGCCGCCGCTGATACCCAGGCTTCGACGGCACACACCCATTCGAGCGAGCTTGCCAAGCGCGCCATGGGCTATGCTGAACAGAATGTCGCCGCAGCCTTTGATCTGGCGCAACGTCTCTTGCATGCCAAGGACGTACAGGAAGTCGTACACATTCAGACCGAATTCGTTAAAACGCAGGTCTCCGCGCTGCAATCCCAAATGACAGAGTTTGGAACAACCGTTCAGGCCTCGGCCCGCAAAGTGGCGGAGAGTGCGCAGGCGACCGTCGAAGGGGCAGCCTCAGAAATCCGCAAGGCGGCGACGGCTACGAAACGAAAGTAACTTTTATCCAAGTTACCTTTGAAAAATAGCTACCTTTGAAAAATGGAGGATCGAATGGCATCCGATATCACAGTTTCTGGTAAAGTGAGTGATAAGCAGTCTGCGCCGATGAAAGCCGAGGAGGCAGTTCCCGTCGCAGCCGTCGCGCTGCAACCGGTTGTGGCACCCTCATCAATGCCGGTTGCCCCGGTCGTTCGGGTTTTCCCGAAGGACGCCGAGGTCAAAGCGACATTGCCCAAGGCACAATTGTCCAAAGGGGATGCGGCTAAGATTGAAGCGCCTAAGGCGCCCGTTCTGAAGGCTAAAGTACCTGCCCCGAAGGCAACCACTTCAAAGAGCGCTGCGGCAAAGCTTGATCTTGCTGCACCAGGTGCCACAAAATCCGTTTTTACCCCGAAGGCACAGACTCCGGTTGTTAAGAAGGCGCTGGCCTTCAAGCCTAAGGCTTCAAAGCCAGCGGCGAAAGCCGCTCAGCCTGCAGATGCGCTTCGCACGATTGCCGAGCAGTCTCTCACGCAAGCGCGGATGGCTTTCACCAAATCGCATGAGGCTACGGAAAGCTTTGCCAAAGGCATGGAATCGAGCCGCGAGGTTGTTCAGGCGGGTCTGAAAGAGATGCAACTCCGCATGGCCGTAGCGCTCGAAGCTCAGACCCATGCCGCGTTTGGTTTATTTCGCGCCATGACGCAAGTTCACTCGCTTTCCGAGGCGATTGAAGTGCAGTCGAGCGCGATGCGGCATGGTGTCCAGCGCACGATGGGCGAAGCCAAAGAGATTTCTTCGCTGGCGCAGGCGATTGCATCGAAGGCGACCGAACCGGTGCGCAAGGCGTTTGACCATGCGATCAGTGTGGCGCATCCTCGTCATTAAAAGGAGCGGCTTTAAAGCCTCTTGAAAAAGCGGGCGGCCCGGCGTAGGGTCCGCCCGCTTTCGTTATATGCAGCTATAGCTCAGTTGGTTAGAGCGCTAGATTGTGGATCTAGAGGTCCCCCGTTCGAGCCGGGGTAGCTGTACCATTCTCGTTCGTTCGGATTTTAGTCGAGTGCGATGAGGATTGCTGCTACGGCCAGCACCGTTCCGGTTACCCGGTTGATGCGGCGACGGGCGGTGGGGCTGTCAAACAGGTTACGTGCCTTAGACGCAGCTAGCGCATAGGCCGATAAGGTCAATGTAATGATCACCGCTATCAAAGCCGCCACCGTTATAAAATCGGCCAGTGTTAGATTTTGAAGATCTAAAATCGAAGGCAGAAGTGCCACAAAGAATAAGATCGGCTTCGGATTACCGAGGGTGAGAGAATAGGTTGTCAAAAAGAGCGAGATTGGCGTATCGACACGAATTTGAGGTTCCACTTCGGTTGCGATATCCACCGGAGCAGTCCAAAGCCGGTAAGCCAACCAAATCAGATAGGCCGCCCCGCCCCATTTAATCGCCATGAAAATGGGCGCATAGGCCTCCGCAATGGCAGCAAAACCTGCGGCCGCAGCCGCGTATAGCGTGAGATCACCCGCAACGAATCCTGCGATGAACGGCGGAATGCCTTTCAAGCCCTTAGCCAGCGCCCGCGCGATAACTGCTGCGATTCCGGGGCCCGGTGTGGCCACAGCGGCAAAATAGGCAAGGGAGAAGAGAAGAAATCCTGAAAAAGTCATGAATGTTTTCTGCATTGTGGGAATGACGTAACAATGTGCTCCATCGCACCCAGTATCGGCTCTTGCAACCTGTTTTCAGTTCTCCTCCGAGGCGTCTTGCGGGGTGTTAAGCAAGCTCAGGCCTTTTGATCACGCAAAGATCAGCGCATCCGCTCGACGCGCCCTGGCGTCACTTGGAACCGTTCGGCATCAGGACGCAGATCATCAAACATCATAGCGTCCGCTCCTGTCATGAAAACTTGACTGCCAAGCGTGTTTAATGTGTCGAATAACGCAGCTCGGCGGCGCGGATCAAGATGGGCGGCTACTTCGTCCAACAATACAATGGGTGCCATGCCGCTCATCGACGCAACAAGCCGCGCATGGGCGAGCACCAATCCGATCAGCAGCGCTTTTTGCTCACCCGTTGAAGCACGTTCAGCGGCAACATTTTTAGGGCCGTGTCTGACAACGAGATCAGAGGCCTGCGGCCCAGTGATGGCACGGCCGGCAGAGCGGTCGCGCGGGCGGTTATCGCGCAGCACTTTTCGAAACGCATCCTCCACATCAACTGCCGCGCTGCCGGTTAGCTCCTTTTCAATAAACCCCTCAAGGCGAATATCAGCCCATGGGAATGGCGAGGAGTCGTCTCTTTCTTGGGCGATGAGGCCGGCAAGCTGTCCCACCGTCTCACGCCGCGCTGCGGCAACGGCCACGCCTGTTTCGGCTACTTCACGCTCAACCGCATCGAGCCATACGGGATCGGGGCTATATTCTTCCAAGATCCGGTTGCGGGAGCGAAGCGCGCGTTCTAACGCGCTAACCCTCGCCCCATGCGTTGGGTCTATGGCCAAGACGAGTCGATCGAGAAAGCGGCGACGCTCACCCGCGGAGCCCGAAAAAAGTCCATCAAAGGCAGGGGTCAACCAAACCATCCGGAGATAGGCATCAAAAGCCGACGCCGATGATGCGGGCTGACCATCGATCCGGAATTTGCGTGGTCCGTGCCCCTCTGACGTTGGGACATCTAGGCCAGTTCCCAGTTTGGCCGTACCAAACGGACCAACGAGCTCGGCCGCGACGGCAAATCCACCTGCGCCCTGTTCACGGGCAATATCACCAAGCTCGGCGCGGCGAAGGCCGCGGCCAGCGGAGAAAAGCGAAATGGCTTCCAGTAGATTGGTTTTGCCAGCACCATTCTCGCCGGTAAAAGCAACCATCTGCCCGGCTATATCGAGATCGAGAGCCGGGTAGGAGCGGAAATCCTGTAGGATCAGGCGGGTGAGGCGTGGGTTCGTCAAACGCGCATCGGCATTAAGACATAGAGCGCGCTTGCTCCCTCACGGTCCTGGATCAGGGTGGGCGAGCCAGAATCAGCGAGCTTCAAGAGAGCCGTATCGCTGTCGAGTTCCGCGCAGATATCCATGAGATAGCGGGCATTAAAGCCAATTTCGAGCGCGCCTTGGTCGTAATCCACCTCGATCTCTTCGGTCGCCGAGCCCGAATCCGGGTTGACCACTGAAAGGGTCAATTTATGGTCAGCCAGCGTCATCTTCACCGCGCGGCTACGCTCAGAAGAGATCGTCGAAACGCGATCAACGGCTGCGGTGAATTCGGCTTTGTCGACGGTCAAAAGCTTGTCATTCGCCATGGGAATAACGCGCTGATAATCGGGGAAGGTGCCGTCGATCAGTTTCGAGGTCAGTACAACCTCGCCAAAGGTCAGGCGAATTTTTGTGGCCGAAAGCTCAATCTGCACCTGATCGGCGCCGCTTTCGACGAGTTTGATAATCTCATTGACCGCTTTGCGCGGAACAATCACGCCGGGCATGCCGCCTGAGCCTTGTGGCGCGTCGGTCTCGACGCGGGCAAGACGATGGCCATCGGTTGCGACCGCGCGCAGCATCGAATGGCCCATCACATCGATTGTGTGCAGATAGATACCATTCAGATAATAGCGGGTTTCCTCGGTTGAGATGGCAAACTGCGTCTTTTCGATCAGACGACGCAATTCGCCACCTGCCAACGCGAAATGATGGCCAATATCGCCCGCAGCGAGATCCGGAAAGTCACTATCCGGCAGTGTTTGAAGCGTAAAGCGCGAGCGACCGGACCGGATGAGCATGGTGTTGGTATCACCCACCATTTCCAGCGAAACCTGCGCCCCATCCGGCAATTTGCGGATTATTTCATAGAGCATATAGGCTGGCACGGTCGTCGCACCCGCTTGATCGACATCGGCAGCGAGGCGTTCCGTGACCTCAAGGTCCAGATCTGTCGCCTTAAGACGCATCGACGCATCTTCCGCTCGGATCAGGATGTTGGAGAGAATCGGGATCGTGTTACGCCGCTCAACCACGCGGTGGACATGACCCAGAGAACGCAACAGGGCTGCTCTTTCGACAGTGACCTT
>CANCAR010000129.1 GCA_947374125.1 Hyphomicrobiales bacterium
GGCGACTATTCGCGCCACCGGTTCAGCTATACTGTGCCGATGCCGGATGTTCAGGCAGGCCGCGTGATGGTTTTGCGGCTGATGGGTGAAATGAACATGATATCGGCATCAACCCCGGCTGACGGAGCAAGCCCGTCGGAGCCGGAGAACTGGAAACGCTGCGAGCTGACAAGCTAGAGCGTGGCGCGCAAAAGTGGAAACCGGTTTTGCGATAAAGCCATGCTCTAATCCGGCGGCGTGCCATTGGCAGCCAAGATTTCGCCAGCCAGATAGAGCGAACCGGTCATCAAAATCCGTGGCGGGATAGGCCATTTGCGCCCGGCTATTTCACGCAGGGCCGATTCAAAGCTCTCCGATTGGCGGGTCTGCAATCCGGCGCTTTGGGCTAAAGCCGCGACCTCTTCGGCGGGTCGCGCGGCTTTTTGGCTTGGGATGGGTACCGCGATCACCTCTTCGGCTAGGCCACTGAAAGCATGCAGAAAGGCTGCGGAATCTTTGGTACCCAACATGCCAACAATCATCACCAAAGGTCGCGGATTGCGCCGGTTAAATTCTCGCATGGCTGCTGCCAAAACCTTGCCGCCATCGGGATTATGACCGCCATCGAGCCATAATTCGCCGCCAGCGGGAACATATTGCGTAAGAGAACCATGCGCGAGACGCTGCAAGCGGGCGGGCCAACTGGCGTTTGCTATGCCCTGTTCGAAGGCTGCAACCGGTAAATCACGGAAGCCCGCGGCGCGGAGGGCTGCAATCGCAGTGCCTGCATTGGCTTGCTGGTGGCGTCCGGGTAAGCGCGGCAGGGGAAGGTCGAGGAGGCCGTCTTCGTCTTGGAAAATCAAACGTCCGGCTTCCTCCTGGACATGGAAATGCTGGCCGGATGCGATGACCCTTGCGCCAGCGCGTGCGGCGCGGCGTTCAAGCTCGGCTTCGGCCTCGGGATGCTCTTGTTGCGCCAGAATGGCCGGAATATTGCGTTT
Organism: Hyphomicrobiales bacterium; assembly: GCA_947374125.1. GTDB lineage: Bacteria > Pseudomonadota > Alphaproteobacteria > Rhizobiales > Beijerinckiaceae > CAIUPE01. The sequence goes on from CANCAR010000129.1 coordinate 981, forward strand.
GAAAATGCCCGCTTTGGCTGCGGCGATTTTGGCGAGCGTATCGCCCAGATATTCGGAATGATCCATCGAAATGGGGGTGATCACGGTAGCAAGGGCTGAATCGATGACATTCGTGGCATCGAATTCGCCGCCAAGGCCGACTTCCAGCAACAACACATCTGCCGGATGTTCTGCAAAAAGCAGAAAGGCGGCTGCGGTTGTCATTTCAAAGACGGTAATCGCCTGCCCCGCATTGGCTGCTTCGCAGCGCTCAAAGGCATCTACGAGAACCGGTTCGCTCACCAGCCTTCCGCCACCCTGCGCCCCTAACCGGATGCGCTCATGGAAGCGGACGAGATGGGGCGAGGTGTAGACGTGAACTGATTTACCCGCGGCCTCAAGGATTGAGCGCATAAAGGCAACAGTTGAGCCTTTGCCATTGGTGCCCGCGACATGGATGACGGGCGGCAGGCGATGGTTCGGGTTGCCCAACGCCTCCAAAAGCTGCGTTAGGCGACCGAGCGATAGATCAATCAGTTTAGGATGGAGCGCTAAAAAGCGCTCCATCAGAAGGTCGGACGAGGACATCAGACGAAACTCAGCGAGCGACCGTCATCATGATTTCGACGGTGTAGATCGGTGCTGCGAGCTTTGACTCGACCGTTGCGCGCGCGGGCGTTGAACCGGGGACAATCCAAGCATCCCACTCGGCGTTCATCTCAGCGAAAGTCGAAATGTCCGAGAGCCAGATATTGGTCGACAGAATCTTGGTCTTGTCGGTGCCTGCTTCGGCCAAAATCGCATCGATCTGCTGGAGAATGTCTTTGGTCTGCTCGCCAACGCTTTTGCCTTTTGCGGTATCGGCTACCTGGCCAGCGAGATAGACGGTATTGCCGTGAACCACGGCTTTGCTCATGCGGGGACCCGCGCCAATGCGTGTGATCGTCATGGTTATGTTCCTTTGTTGCAAGATGGCGCACCGATCCTTCAGCGCGCGCATGGCGTTTGAACTAACGCGCATTCCACCCATACGCAACCCGCCGGTTGTTGCCGCTTAACCGCTATCGGAGTAGGAAAGGTCTAGGAACCTGACCGATGCAGGACCAGAGGATGGTGACGATGGACCGCGAATACCTTGTTGAACGCCGCAAGCTGGGACGAAAAGTAACCTTTTGGCGCGCCGTCGCATTTATTATCGTGGTGCTGGCGCTCATCGGGACCGGATTTTATGCAGCTGGCGGGCCACAGTTAGAGCGGCGGCAGGCGCATATTGCGCGCGTTAAAATTTCCGGCGTCATCACCGGTGATGATGCGACGATTAAGCTTCTGAAAGATGTTCAAGAAAGCAACGCGAAAGCGGCGCTGATTGTCATTGAAAGCCCAGGCGGGACGGTGACGGGTTCAGAAGCGCTTTATGAAGCGCTGCGCAAGCTGTCGGCGAAAAAGCCGACGGTGGCGGTGATTGAAGGCATGGCCGCATCGGGTGGCTATATCGCGGCGATGGGAACGGATCATCTGATTGCGCGCGAAACCTCGATTGTGGGTTCTATCGGCGTCTTATTCCAATATCCGGACGTCGTGCGCATGCTGGATATGATCGGCATCAAGGTGGAATCGATCAAATCCTCTCCGCTCAAAGCGGCACCGAGCCCCGTTGAATCAGCTACGCCTGAATCGCGTGCGGCAATTGCGGCCTTGGTTAATGCCAACTACGACTGGTTTAAGGAATTGGTGAAGACCCGCCGCCAGCTGCCGGATTCGCGTGTGGCAGAAGTTTCTGACGGTCGCGTGTTTACGGGCAAGCAAGGTGTTTCCTTGGGGCTGGTGGATGACGTCGGATCGGAAGACCAAGCCATCGTCTGGCTTGAAAAGGAACGCGGGATAGCCAAAGGCTTACCCGTTCGCGATTGGCATAAAAACGGCATTGCAGAGCAGTGGGGCTTAACCGAAAGCGCGGTCAAAGTGCTGCGTATGGGGGGGCTTGAACAGATTGCTTTGGCGTTTGAGGCGCTGGGGGAGGTTTCCCGTGTTGAGGTTCTTGACGGTATGCTGGTCCTCTGGCACCCTTCAAGACCTTAAGCTATAAGGGACACGGTTCGCCTTCGGCGTTTCAATAAAGAAGAAGCAGAATGATCAAATCTGAACTCGTTCAAAAAATTGCGGATCAATATCCGGAACTTTACCAACGCGACGCAGAAAATGTCGTCAACGCAATTTTGGAAGAGATTGTCGACGCGTTGGCGCGCGGTGATCGGGTCGAAATCCGCGGGTTCGGTGCCTTCTCCGTGAAAAAGCGGGATGCCCGCTTGGGTCGCAACCCGCGCACCGGTGAACACGTCGCAGTAGCCGAAAAAGTTGTGCCGGTGTTCAAAGCGGGTAAAGAAATGCGCTTCCGCCTCAATATGGATGCGCCGGGTCGCTAACCCGATGGGCGAAAAGGGGGCGTCATGAAGGCTTTGATGCGCGCCGTTATCCTTGTTCCCCTCGGCATAATCCTGATCGGGTTTGCGCTCGCCAACCATGACCCGGTGACGCTTCGCCTTGACCCGCTTGGCGTTATTGATCCACCGCTGACCTATCAAATCCCGCTGTTTTTACCGATTTTCATCGCGATTATGATCGGTATCCTCATCGGAGGGACCGCGACTTGGTTTTCGGCGGGACGGCATCGCCGCGCAGCGCGGGTTCATTTGCGGGATTTGGAACGCCAGCGCCGCGAGAATGACGAATTAAAGCGCGAACGAGAATTGCCGCCGCTGCCGCCCGCTACGCTGATCGGCTGAGTGTTGGCGGTTTTTACTCGGTTAGACTGGCACTTGAATTTGTGCCATTAAAGTGGTACAAATACCATGAATAAGCGAGCAAAGCAGCCAGAATTCATCGCGTATGAAGGACGAAAGTTCATCATTGAGTGGTATCATGATGCTGCAGGCAAAAGCCAAGCATTGGCTTTCGCGGAATCGATGGATGAAAGCGATCAACGCAAATTGGCCGTGTTGCTCAAGGCTCTCGGAGATGTGGGTAAGATCAATAACAAAGAGAAGTTTCGTAACGAAGGCAACAAAATCCACGCGTTTAAGCCTAAACCGCACCGGTTTTTGTCTTTTTTCTTTACGGGTGGAAAAGTGATTATCACCAATGCTTTTACGAAAAAGCAGGACAAATTACCCGCCACGGAAAAAGAACGCGCGTTGAAATATATGCAGGATTACGAACAAAGAGTTGAGCAAGGAACCTATTATGAGCACGCCTGAGAACGCCGCGTCTACGCTTGATCGCTGGTTGGAGAAGCCGGGCTTCAAAGAGCCGTTTGAAAAAGAATATAAAGATTTTCTGTTATCGGAACTCGTTCATGCCATCATGGCGGAGGATAACAAATCCGTTCGAGCCCTTGCTGACGAGTTGGGTGTTTCAAAAACAGTGATCCAAAATATTCGCTCAGGGGAACAGACCGATATGAAGCTCAGCAATTTTCTGAAAATGACCCACGCTTATGGTTTCAAACTGGTGTTAGAAAAAGGCGATCAGCGCATAGCGATTTAATCGGTTACTCTCTTCATCTTCCCCTTAAAGTTAACAGAGCCCACAACAATGAAAATAATCTCCGCAGCCGAGATTGATGCGGCGCTTGATCCTGTCACTTTGGCGGATGCGCTGGCTGACGCGTTTCGGGCCGAGATTGTGGCGCCTGTTCGCCACCATCACGACATTGAACGGCCTGATGCGAATGCGACGCTTCTGTTAATGCCCGCATGGACCGGGAAAGACGCCAGCGCACCGTTTGTGGGCACAAAGATTGTCACCGTCTATCCCGGCAATGGCGCGAAAGACTTGCCAGCCGTTATGGGGACCTATCTGCTGTTGAATGGTGCAACGGGGGCGCCCTTGGCCGCGATGGATGGGGCAAGGTTGACCGTATGGCGCACGGCGGCGGCCTCTGCTTTGGCAGCACGGTATTGCGCGCGGCCTGATGCGGCAAAGATGGTGATGGTGGGCGCAGGTGCTCTCGCCCCCTTTCTGATTAAGGCGCATTGCGCGACAAGCCCAATTAAAGAAGTGGCGCTTTGGAACCATCGACCCGTTCGGGCGGAAGCGGTGGCCTTGGAATTACGCAAAGAAGGCTATCCCGTCCACGCCGTCGAAAATCTCGAAGCTGCTGTGCGCGAGGCGGATATAATCTCCTCTGCAACCTTGTCGAGTAAACCCTTAATCCATGGCGCCTGGCTCAAACCTGGCGCGCATTTGGATTGCGTCGGCGCGTTCAAACCCTCGATGCGGGAGACGGATGACGAGGCTATCTCGCGTTCGAGCCTGTTTTGTGACACGCGCGGCGGCGCGCTGAGAGAAGGCGGCGATTACGCCCAGCCGCTTGCTTCGGGCCTCATCAAAGAGAGCGATGTTAAGGCCGACCTGTATGATTTAACCCGCAGCAGACATCGCGGGCGGGCGAGCCCAAAAGAAATCACCATGTTCAAATCGGTTGGCGCAGCGATTGAGGATTTGGCGGCGGCCATGCTGGTGTGGAAGCGGTTGGGTTAAAACCGCTCGCACCCAATGGCGCGCTTTGAACGAGCAGCGGACGTTACGAAAATATATTGCGTCGTTTACTCGTTCCATTATAGTTACATGTAACCGATGATGGAGCCGTCGTATGGAACCTGTCGCTCAGCCTAAATCCACGCGCTTGAAGGTAAGCGAGCATCGTGCGCGATTGCGTTCGCTTGGTCTTCGTCCGATTCAAATCTGGGTGCCGGATGTGCGTGCTCCCTCGTTTCAAGTGGAGGCAAAGCGCCAATCAGCAGCTGTGGCTAAAAGCGAGCATGCCTTGGAGGACCAAGCCTTTATTGACGCTGTTTCGGTATTCGACGAGCCATGAAACGCGGTGAAGTTTGGACCGTTTCCGGCGGTAAGGATTATGCCGGAAAGCCTCGGCCCGCCGTCATTGTCCAAGATGACCGGTTTAATCTGACCAATTCGGTGACGATTTGTGCCTTTACAACCGATGAAACCGAGGCTCCGATTTTTCGGATCGTGATTGAGCCAAACGAACATAATGGATTACACGCTAGCAGTCGGCTTATGGTGGATAAGCTCTCAACCGTTCCGAAGCTGAAAATCGGGAGCCGTTTGGGGCGCTTAAGCGACGAAGATATGGCTCACCTTAATCAAGCCATGTTGGTTTTTCTCGGGCTGGCGGTATCACCACGAGGCTAGTCGGGGAAGACCAACGACGATTGATCCCAATTACAGTTCATATTTTGCCTAATTGCCATGGTGTCTACCGACCAATTGGCCTCGATTACTCAATTAACGGTATAAGGCCAGCCCAGCATGCGCGTACCGTCCCTGCCAACAAATCATGGACTCTTTCAGCCCGCTATGCGAAATCGGCATCTATGTCGACAGTGATTAAAATCTGCGGTCTCAAAACGCCAGAAACGCTTGGCGCAGCTTTGGATGCCGGGGCCGATTGGGTTGGATTTGTCTTTTTCCCGAAATCTCCCCGCAATATCTCGCTGGTCGAGGCTAAAGCGCTTGGCGCGAGCGTTGCAGGGCGGGCTAAAAAGGTGGCGCTCACGGTTGATGCCAGTGACGACGATATCGCGTCCATTATCGACGCCCTTCATCCTGATATGGTGCAACTCCATGGCCATGAAACGCCGGAACGGGTTGCAGCGATCCGCGCGACATTTCGTCTCCCTGTGATGAAGGCCATCGGCATCGCCTCTGCCGAGGATATCTCTGAGCTCCAACGCTATGCCCCTGTTGCGGACTGGCTTTTGCTCGATGCAAAGCCACCCAAGGATGCGGCGCATCCAGGCGGCAATGGTGTGCGTTTCGATTGGAATTTGCTCGCGGGGCTTGACCTTGCAAAGCCGTTCATGGTCTCAGGAGGTCTTGATCCATTGAATGTCTCTGAAGCATTGCATTTATCGCATGCGGCTGGCGTCGATGTATCATCGGGCGTGGAGAGCGCTCCGGGCGTTAAAGACGAACAAAAGATTAGGGATTTTATCGTGTCTGCGCGTAGAGCCAGCGCAGCGCTATCGGAGAAGGATCGCGGGCAATGACCATCCAGCAAAAGCTGAACTCGTTTCGGTCAGGACCGGATGAGACCGGCCATTTTGGCAATTACGGCGGCCGATTTGTCGCTGAAACGCTGATGCCGCTCATTCTCGATCTTGAAAAGGCCTATACCGCTGCAAAGGCGGATCCTGCCTTTCACGCCGAATTGGCCTCGTTCCATACTCATTATGTCGGCCGCCCGAGCCCGCTCTATTTCGCCGAGCGGCTGACCGATCATGTCGGCGGGGCAAAGATTTATCTCAAGCGCGATGAGCTGAACCATACGGGTGCGCACAAAATCAACAATGTGCTGGGCCAAATTCTGCTCGCCCGCCGCATGGGCAAGACGCGCATTATTGCCGAGACGGGCGCTGGCCAGCACGGCGTGGCAACCGCCACGGCCTGCGCGCGCTTTGGCCTCAAATGCGTTGTTTATATGGGCGCGGTGGATGTGGAGCGGCAAAAACCGAACGTGTTCCGCATGCGCATGTTGGGCGCTGAAATTATTCCGGTCGTGTCGGGTTCAAAAACGCTGAAAGACGCGATGAACGAGG
>CANCAR010000130.1 GCA_947374125.1 Hyphomicrobiales bacterium
CTCAGCGAGCGAGGTTCGGCCACCACAGCGCTAACGGAGATTTCTGACCGTGGTCTTGCTCTGCTTGATCTCGACGCCGAGGGCGGGCCGATCTGGGTCGACCAAGATCTGCGATCGCACGCCATCGATGAAGCTTTGCGGCGTCTAGAAGAAACCGCGCGGACCAAAGGCCGAGCTATCGGGGTTGCGGGAACCACACCGCTCGCGATAAACCGCATACAGAATTGGATCGCGGGCCTTGCGGAACGGGGCATTCGAATGGTTCCAGTCAGCGCACTTTTGCGCACCGACGGAGTAAAGTAATGCGTCACGAGGATCTGCCCTATCGCCGCAATGTCGGAATTATGCTGCTCAACCGGCAGAACCACGTGTTTGTCGGCCGTCGCTTAGCCGCAGCCGGTCCTGAACATGTCGACGCGACACACGCTTGGCAGATGCCGCAGGGTGGGATCGATGCAGGCGAAGATCCTCATCCCGCAGCCTTACGCGAATTGGCCGAGGAAACGGGCGTTACCACCGTCTCTCTGCTCGCCGAAGCGCCAGACTGGCTAACCTATGATTTACCCCCAGCCGTCGCAAAAGAGGCTTGGAAGGGCAAGTATCGCGGCCAAACCCAGAAATGGTTTGCCTTTCGTTTTGAAGGCGACGATAGCGAGATCAATATTCTCGCACCTCCCGGCGGCCACAAACCGGAATTTGCCGAATGGCGCTGGGTTGCAATGAAAGATCTAACCAGCCTGATCATCCCGTTCAAACGCGCCGTCTATGAGCGTGTGGTCGGCATGTTCGGTCATCTCGCCTGATCTTTTATTTAGGCTTCCGGTTCACCGCCAATAATCCAACGCCGATCAGCATCATGCCCGCAAGGTTCTGCGCGCTGATCGCCTCGCCAAGCACCCCTGCCCCAAGCGCTACGGCGCTTGGCGGAATCATGAGCGTCACGAGCGCAATGGAGAGTGCTCCCGAGCGGTTAAGAATGCGGAAAAAAATGACATAGGCGAGCGCCGTGCAGAACAGGCCAAGCGCAATAACCGACAAAAGTGCAGACATAGGCGGCATCGGCAAAGACCACGGCTCATCCGTAATGGCAGTAATCGGCAGCAAAATGACCGTTGATGCCGTGACCTGTCCAAACGCTATGTGCAACGGCTTGATCCCGAGTCGTGCAAACCGTCGACCAAAGCTATTTGCAAACGCATAGGATAAAGCCGCGAAAAGACAGGCGATTTCACCAGGTAGCGATCCACCAATATCGGCCAGAATGCCCGGCCCTATCAGCACCACCACACCGATAATGCCGAGCCCGATACCGACCAATTTTCCGGGCGTCAGCTTCTCGTCACTCGTGACGACGTGGGCAACGAGAATGGTAAACAAAGGTGTCGTGGCGTTTAGAATGGATGCAAGACCCGCGCTAATTGAATGCGTTCCGAATACAATCAAGCTTTGCGGAATAACATTATTCAGCACACCCATGCCAAAAAAGGCCAACCATGCCGCCCGACCGCGCGGCAGCCCTGCACCGGTAACGACAAGAACAGCGCCAAGCGCCAAACAAGCGATCGATACCCTCCCTAAAACAATCGTGAAGGTTGGCAAAGCAACAACAGCCAGCTTCATGAACAGATAGGAAGCGCCCCAAAGCAATGAAAGGACGAGCAACAAGCCCCATTCGGTCAAGCGCATGGCGCGAAGGGGAGAGGAAGAAGGCGTCATCGATTCGGTCTCGCGGAATGAGTCTCACGCTTCTGGGTTAGTTTGAAGCTTTAATCCACCCGATTCCGCAACAAATAGACCGTTTAGCCTCGGCTTATTTACCGTCCCTTGGTCCAATCCAGCACGATCTTGCCGCTTTCGCCCCGCGCCATCGTCTCAAAGCCGTTCAAAAAATCTTCCGCCGCAAGCCGGTGCGTAATGACTTTTCGCACATCGAGCCCGCTTTGCAGCATGGCCAACATTTTATACCAGGTCTCGAACATCTCGCGGCCATAGATGCATTTAATGGTCAGCACTTTGAACACCATTTTCGACCAATCCGTCATAAAGGGCCGGGAAGGAATACCGAGCAGCGCAATCTTGCCGCCCATCACGAGATTGTCGACCATCTGCTCGAACGCCTGCGGCGCGCCGCTCATTTCAAGCCCGACATCAAACCCTTCGCGCATCCCGAGCCGATGCATGACGTCTTTCAAATCCTCTTTCGAGACATCCACCGGCACGACATCGGCGACTTGAGTAGCCAGCGCCAATCGGGCCGGATTCATATCGGTAATCACGACATGCCGCGCGCCGACATGCCGCGCAATGGCTGCGCTCATAATGCCAATCGGCCCAGCGCCGGTGATCAAGACGTCTTCGCCGATCAGATCAAACGCAAGCGCGGTGTGCACCGCATTACCAAGGGGATCGAGAATAGCCCCCAATTCATCGTCAATATCATCGGGGAGCGGCACGATGTTAAACGCAGGGAAACGCACGAAATCGGCGAATGCTCCGGGAATATTCACGCCAATCCCGCGTGTTTCAGGGTCCATATGGAATTTACCGGCACGGCTGGCACGGCTTTTCATCCCAATTACATGGCCCTCGCCGGACACGCGCTGGCCGAGTTTAAAGCCCCGCACGGCAGAGCCTATATCCACGATCTCGCCCGCAAATTCGTGGCCCACGACCATCGGCACGGGAATCGTCTTTTGCGCCCATTCGTCCCACGAGAAGATATGAATATCGGTGCCGCAAATGCCGGTTTTATTGACCCTCACCAAAACATCATCCGGCCCGATGACCGGAACGGCCTCGTCTCCCATCCAAAGTCCTCGTTCAGCCTTGGCTTTGACAAGCGCGCGCATGGAATTCTCCTGTTTAATCCTTGGGCTTTAGTCCCAAAAAGGGGGGGGCGAGACCGTTCAAACAATTCCGAGCGAGCGAGCCGCATCGGAAAACGCGTCAATCGCCCGATCAATATCGGCGTCGTCGAGCGCCGCCGACATCTGCGTGCGAATACGTGCCCTACCTTTCGGCACAACGGGAAAAAAGAACCCCGCGACATAGATCCCGCGCCGGTCGAGTTCCCGTGCCATATCCTGCGCGCGGCTCGCCTCATGCAACATCACCGGAATAATCGGCGTTTCGCCCGGCAACACCTCAAACCCAGCTTTGACCATGCCTTCGCGGAACCGCGACGTATTGCGCATCAACTTCAAACGCCGATCATCGGCTTTTCGCGCGATTTCAATGGCTTTCAAAGAGCCCGCCGCAACCGCAGGAGCCAGACTGTTCGAGAACAAATAAGGCCGCGCCCTTTGCCGTAAAAGATCAATAATCGGCTGCGCCGCCGCAATAAATCCGCCCATTGCACCGCCGAGCGTTTTACCCAGCGTGCCGGTGACGATATCGACCCGATGACCAACACCTGTTAGCGCCGGCGTGCCTTTGCCCTCAGGCCCAAGATGGCCCGTGGCGTGGCAATCATCCACCATCACCATGGCACCGTAGCGGGAAGCCAAATCACAAATCGCCGGGAGATTGGCGACATAGCCATCCATAGAGAAGACACCATCGGTAACAATCAGTTTAAACCGAGCACCGTCTTTTTCGGCTTCCTTCAGCCGCGTTTCCAGCTCATCCATATCGCTATTGGCGTAACGGTAGCGCTTAGCCTTCGAGAGTCTAACCCCGTCAATAATCGAAGCGTGGTTCAGCGAATCCGAAATTATGGCGTCCTCGGCCTCCAGCAGAGGCTCAAACACCCCGCCATTGGCGTCAAAACAGGCGGCAAACAGAATAGCGTCGTCCTTGCCGAGATAATCAGCAATCGATCGTTCCAACGCGCGATGCACCGTTTGCGTCCCGCAGATGAACCGCACAGACGCCATGCCAAACCCATCCGTGTCGAGCGCTTGATGCGCCGCCGCAATGATCTCGGGATGGTCGGCAAGGCCCAGATAATTATTGGCACACAGATTTAGCATCGGGCGGCGCTGGCCCCCATCCGCAATCGCGATATGGCCCGATTGCGGGGTGACGATTTCGCGCTCTGCCTTGTAAAGACCGTCCGTTCGGATCGTTCCAAGCGTGGCGGTGATATGGTCCAGAAACGAGGCCGTCATGCGCTTCTCCGCCTGTAATGTTCAGGCACAAAGTATATCGCAGAAAGTCCCGGCGGCAGGAATGCCTAATTTCGGCAGGGACATGCCCTATCGTCGATCAGCGTAGGGCCGCGTAGGTCCGTGGTTGGCCTAAACCCAAAGCGGCCTGAACGCTTTGATCATAACCGTAGATGTCGCCCACTTTACGCAACTCGCCCGTCTCGTCGGAAACCACCGTGAAATAGGTCAGTTGGACCGGCAAAGGCGCAGCCAAACGGATAAGATGTTCGCCCTTACCAATCTGTGCCTTCAAACCCTCCACCGTGTATTTTGGATCGTTCAACACAACGGCTGCCAGCGAGAACGGATCATCCACCCGTACGCAGCCATGGCTATAGGCGCGCTCGGTATTGGCAAACAGCTTGCGGGTGGGGGTGTCGTGCAAATAGACCGAGTGCTGGTTGGGAAACATGAACTTGATAAACCCAAGCGCATTGCGCTCACCCGGCGGCTGGCGAATGGTCACAAGATCGCCGTTCTGGGTCACTTCATAACCCGATTTTGCGGCGTAGTCCGGATCCTCAGCCAGTTTCGGCAGAAATTCCTTCTTCACAATCGAATAGGGCACATGCCAAGACGGGTTAACGATCAGATATTGCATTTTATCGGAGAAAAGCGGCGTTGGCGTTTCAGGCTTGCCGACAATCGCGCGCGTTGTATGCACAATCTTACCGTGATCGACGACGTGCAACATGAATTCGGGCAGGTTTACCTCGATATAGCGATCCCCCAGCTCCCGCTCCACCCACCGCCAGCGTTCCATATTGGCAATCAGATCAAGCGGGGTAACGGGATCTTGCGCCACCATCGCTGTCGTTGTCCGGATCGGTTTGCGCGAGGCAGGCAGAGGTTGACCGATGCTGGCCGTCATTTCCCGCATCGTCCCGAGCTTCGCCTTCAACAGACGATATCCCGTCTGCTGCGGTTGATAGAGCGCCAAGGTCTCCCCCGGATTGGAAGATCCGATCAGATTGGACAACACGGCCGCTGGCGTTGGTAGATCAAGCTTTGGCGTAATCAATTTCGAAAGCCGTGGGAGATCAATCCGCGCCCCGCGGGCATCGCGCGCATAGGCAATGACAGCGGTGGATAAAGCAATCTCAGCTACTGCTGCCGATTGGGTCGTCTCTTGGGCTTGGTAAAGACCCGAAAGCGGATAATCGGAGGCGGTCAACCCATCCTCATCCGCCCTCGAGACGCGATCAACCACCATGGCGGTTCTTGCTGTCAGACCATCGCCACCGACCCAAATCGGAGCATTATCCCGCGCCGCATAGAAAGCGGAGAGCGCGTCCCATTCATGCTTTGGCAGGTTTGCCATTCGTGGGCGCGCGATGCTGCTCGAAAACACAGCTCCGATCGCGCTTGAGATTTCTGAGGCTGGTATTCGTTTAGGCTGTTCCGCTACCGCCACCATCGGCGGTACTTCAGGCTGAACAGCGCTTTCTTCTAAGGGATCATGTGCAAAAGCATGAAGTTGCGCCGCGACCAGAAATACACCCGTCCACCCAAGCCGCTTCACGCTGCATCTCCCATCCACACGCCAACAGGCGATTGTTCAGCCACATCTTTGTCTTGAAGTTTCCGGTAAAGCGTCGACCGCCCGAGGCCTAAAGCCTTGGCAGCCTTCCCAAGCGAGCCACAATGTTTTTGCGCACGCTCGATGAGTTCCGCCTCGATGTCGGCAAATGCCCTCAGACGCCCCGTTCCGTCGAAGAGTGCAAGCGATTCGCCTTCAACCTCTTCGCTGCTTTGGCGGGGCGGAATGACGTTGCTGGCTTCTGCCTCACCTACAAAATCAGCCTCGGTTAGCCAAGCCGAATTGGCACGTCCCACAGCCAGCCGGATCATGGCCTCGAATTCTGGGTAATTGCCGGACCATCGCCGCATCAAAAGTGCCTCGACGGCACCAGTGGTTAGCCCACGAATATCCCTGCCGCCTTCAGAAGCCAGCCGAAGTGCTGTTCGCTCGGCCAATATTGGCAGATCGAAAGGTCGTTCGCGAAGCGGTGGAATACGGATCGGGGTAACCGTTAGCCGATAGAACAAATCTTCACGGAAAGCACCGGAGCGGGCCAAATCAATCAGTCTCGTCCGGCTGCTCGCAATAAGGCGCGGCATTTTTGCCGATGGCGCGGTGATCATAGCGGTTTGAGCCAAAGCCATTTGTGCCGTTTCATCGAGACAATTGATCGATGAAAGATAAAGCGTGCCGCCCTTCACCCGTTCCATCGCCGCCATCAAACGCGCCACTGCTTCGGCAGATCGAAGCATCGAACAATCAAGCGTCACGAATGGCTTTTTGCTTCTTGGGGATGATCCGTGCATCGCCCGCGCCAGAATGGCTTTGCCGGTGCCCAATTCGCCCTCAATTAATATCGGCAAATCGGCCCTTAACGCTTTTCCAGCGAGGTTAGCAATTCGTGCTATGCCGGGATCGCTTTCCGCTAATGAAGAAAGGGTCAGATCATCCGAGGAAAGCCGGTGGTCACTCTCTACACCCGCCATGAGAGCCTTCAAACGTAGCGCGTTCATGATCGTAACATGAAGCCGTTCGATACCGACAGGCTTCACCGCAAAATCCGATGCGCCCGCCGAAATAGCACCCAGAACGCCATCAACGCCGCTCGGGCTAACGAGTGCAACCACCGGAATGCGTGAGCCCGCCGAGCGTAGTCGGTTGAGCACCGCCATGCCATCAAGATCCGGCATCACGAGGTCCAGCAAAACGATATCGATGCTTTTCGCTTCGCCTCCATTAAGAATCGTAAGCGCTTCTTCCCCGCTTTCAGCGATCCTCACGCCGTAGCCGAGACGCGTGATAATCCGATCTAGCAAAGCGCGATGCACCGGATCATCATCAACAACAAGTACTGTACTGAGCATTCTAACCGTCCAACAGGGACGGATCGTCCCGAATCAACAGGATTTTCTGCTGGTTTGGTAAAAGCCCCTTTAACAAAACATCAAAAAAGTGAGATTTTTCTTTTTCATTGATCCAATCTCCGAAGCGGCCAATATTGGGATCAATCTTAATTGTCGGACGCCCCTCAAACTGTATTTTTGAAAGCAGCCCTCGAAAAATGACTATGAAGCCCTTCCTCGCTCATCGCCCCGTCCCGCTTCTAGCGACCGATGCATCTGCCGCATCTTCTCCAAAAGATACTGAGCTTGGTGCATTGCCCGAGTGGAATCTCGCAGATTTGTACACCAGCATGGACGCGCCAGAGTTTCAGGCAGATTTTGCGAAAGTTGAAAGCGCGACCAAATCCTTTGTCACGCAATTCAAAGGTAAACTCGATTCGCTGGCGCGGGCGGCGGATGCGTCAAGCCGCCTCGTTGAAGCCGTCAAAGCCTATGAAGCCATTGATGATCGCATCGGGCGCATTTTGTCCTATGCCGGTCTTGTTTAT
>CANCAR010000131.1 GCA_947374125.1 Hyphomicrobiales bacterium
TCTGAGCTTCCGGGTTATTTGGAGCCGCGGCTTCGGGATTTGATGCCCGACCCTTCCACGCTGATCGGGATGGATCAGGCCGCCGAGCGCTTGGCAGACGCGATTATTGCCAGCGAAAAAATTGCGATTTTTGGTGATTATGATGTGGATGGCGCGTGCTCTACCGCGCTGCTCGCGGGCTATCTCGATGGCGTAGGGGTTCCGCGCCTTATCCATATTCCTGATCGGCTCATCGAGGGATATGGCCCCAATAGTGAGGCGGTGCGTACCCTTCATGCGGACGGCGCAAGGCTACTTGTGACCGTTGATTGTGGCACCACGAGTCATGAGCCGATTGAGGAGGCGAGACGGCTGGGCATGGACACGCTGGTGCTCGACCACCATCAGGCCCCCGTCGATTTGCCAGAGGCTTTGGCGATTGTTAACCCGAACCGGCAGGATGACCTTTCAGGGCTCGGGCATCTGTGTGCGGCGGGCGTCGTGTTTATGACGTTGATTGCGGTCACGCGCGTGTTGCGGCAACGTGGGTATTGGGCCAAGCGCGGCAGCGAGCCCGATCTGATGGCATGCCTTGATATCGTTGCACTTGGCACCGTGGCCGATGTGGTGCCGCTCAAGGGACTCAACCGCGCCTTTGTGCGTCAGGGTTTGCAGGTGACGCGCTCGCGCTCGCGTCCGGGCTTGCGGGCGCTATCGGATGTGGCGCGGCTTGATGGCCCGATGACGCCGTTCCACCTCGGCTTTCTCATGGGTCCCCGGATCAATGCGGGTGGACGCATTGGCGATGCGGCGCTTGGTGCGCGGCTCTTACTGACGCAGGACGATGCGGAAGCCACAGCCATTGCGGAGCGACTGGATGGGCTCAACAAAGAGCGGCAAGCGATGGAAGCCGTGATGGTGGCGGATGCCGAGGCAGACGCCTTAGCACGGCTCGGCATCGATGAGGGCAATGGCAATATTGTTGTAACCGCGTCCGCCGATTGGCACCCCGGCATTGTGGGTTTGGTGGCAGCGCGTCTGAAAGAACGCTTCCGCAGACCTGCTTTTGCCGTGGCCCTTGATGGGCGTGGCACAGGCACCGGCTCTGGGCGCTCCATTCTCGGCGTTGATTTGGGTCGCGCCGTACGCGCCGCGGTTGAGGCAGGGATCGCGATCAAGGGTGGTGGCCATGCCATGGCGGCGGGCATCACGATTGAAGAGAGCAAGATTGGCGCGTTGCGTGATTTTCTGGAAGCTCGCCTTGGCTCGGCTTCTGCCGAGGCGCGGGAAGAGCGCGGCCTTGAGATTGACGGTGCCATAAGTGCGGGCGGAGTAAAACCTGCGCTGCTGGCGGAAATCGACAAAGCGGGGCCGTTCGGGTCCGGCCAGCCGGAGCCGGTTTTTGTGCTGCCTTCGCATCAGGTGGTCGATGCGGCGCTGGTGGGCACCAACCATGTGCGGGCGCGTTTTCGCTCGCCCGATGGCACGGTGATCTCTGGCATTGCCTTTCGCGCCGCAGAAAGCCCGATCGGCGCGGCCTTGCTGAAGGGCAGGGGCACCCAACTCCATATCGCAGGCCATTTAGCGATTGATCGCTATGGCGGCGGCGAGCGGCCACAGATCCGGATTGTGGATGTGGCTATGACGGGACTTTAGTCTTTGCGGCTTGCGCCTGTTCGCGGAAGAAGATGAAGAGCCCCGCGGCAACAATAATCCCTGATCCTAAGAGCATGGTTTGATCCGGCCAATCGCGGAAGACGAGATAGCCCAACACCACCGCCCAAACGATTTGCGTGTACTGATAGGGCATAACCACCGAGGCGGGAGCGAGTTTCAACGCGCGGTTGACCGAAATATGCGCGATGGTGGAGACAACACCTAAGAGACCCAAAAGAACGAAATCCCGTAAACTCGGTTGCACCCATCCGAAAGGTGCTGTGACCAAGCCAAACAGCAATGCACCGCCCGCTTGCCAGCTCACGAGCACAATCCCCTTTGTGCCGCGCAAATGCCGGGTGATGATCATGATCAACGCAAAAAACAAGCATCCTGCAATGGCAACAAGTGCGGGAAGCGAGAAGCTCGCTGACGTCGGTCTCATGGCCAACACCACGCCACCAAAGCCGATCAGAACCGCTACTGCGCGGGGTAAATCCACTCTCTCGCCCAAAAGCGGCCAAGCCAACGCGGTTACGAAAATGGGGGCGGCCATATAGAAGGTCACCAAATCCGCCAAAGGCAAATAGGCGACCGACCAATAAAAGCAGGCGACCTCGCAGGTGGTGAAGAGAATTCGTAAAAGGTTCATCCGCCAATCTGGCGGGGTGAGGATCGTCCGCCAGTTCTCCCGCGCCAGTGATGGTGTGAGCAATACAAGGCCGGCGAGGCTGCGGATGAGCAGCACTTGGCCGACCGAATAGGTGGCGACCAGCCATTTTCCCATCACATCATTGGCGACATACATAAAAATCGCCAGCATCATTAAAGCGATGCCAAGCGGAATGTTTTGCTGGATCAGATCGCGACCGCTCGCCGAATTCGCTTCAGGCAAACCCACCAAATCCTCGCCGGTGCCGAAAGAAGGCTCGATCAAGGCCGTGTGCGGTGCGGGTTCTGCACCCTCTGGCGCGGCTGTATTTGGCGGGGAGGTAGACATCGGTTCGTCGTGCTTTCAAACTTGATCGGAGGTTAGGCGTAAAAAATAAAACGTAAATTTTCTATCGCCTGCCGCAAGACGCTTGTCGAGCGGCGATTGTTCGCCTATAAGCGCGAAACTTGCGCTAGCGCCCTTCGTCTAGCGGTCTAGGACGTCGCCCTTTCACGGCGAAAACACGGGTTCGATTCCCGTAGGGCGCGCCAAGGAATTTTCAAATAAATCAATGGGTTGGGAATTAATTGGCTTTGCGAGAAGCGGATCGGTGTTAAGCTTTCGGTCCGCGGGGAAGCCTTAAGCCGCTTACGATTCCGATGACAAAAGAAATTGCTACCAGGTGGTACGGCCGCGTCTGGCGGGCAAGGGCCACTGTTGAGCGTATGGCAAGGGCTTCGTCCTTGCGGCCTGAACGCTCTAACCACTCGGCGATATTGTTTAACGCGAAGTCAGGGCTTTCCTCGTCCAGTCCGCCTTGGGCGGGCTTGGCATTTATCGGCACGCTTGGTCGATTGCGGATGTTTCGTGCAACGCCAATGCCAAGCACGATCATGAGGGCGGTCAAGGCCAAAAGTGCCGCCATCGCGGCTGCTGCTGCCATTGGGCTGAGATGATCGAGCATCAGCATAAAAGCCGATGCGACACCAAAGCCAAACGCGCAGGCGACAAGAAACAGGGCAAAACATAGGAAAGCGACCGACGCGAACGCAAAAGCGACATCGCTTTTAAATTTCTGAAACAACGAAAAGGCGTGCCGCCCCATAAAACCGGCTACCTTTTCCCCACAATGTTGGCGCCGATGACAAGACCGAGGCCTGCTGCGATGGCCATGGCGGCGTAAGGGTGATGCTCAATCCGCTTTTCGACATCGGCGGCGGTGGCCTCGATCTGATGTTTGGCGTCGTTGAACTGGTCGGTGCCCATTTTAAGATAGGCGTTAGCGGAGGATTTGACCTGTTCGGTTGCCGCATCGGCCTGCGTGGTCACAAGGCGTGCAACGGTATCGGACAGGCTTGATATGTCCTTCCGCAGTGCTGAAATATCGGAGGCTATATCGTGGGATGCTGATTTAATCGTTTCGCTCATGGTGATTACTCCAATTCCGATAAAGGTATCGGTAACTAAACGCGACAAGGTTCTTGCCAGCGAAATCGTGTTCCGGAATGCAAGTGCCGCAATAAAATCGGGATGGGACGCGCAAATGGCTTTGACCAACGCACGTCTATGACTTTATTTTGTGTAAACGTAGTTAGGCAAAGCTTTTACGGCCTCTTTTGTCGCGCCGCGCAATAAGATCGTTTTGCCATTCACTTCGAGCGTGCTTGACAGTACGACCACGTATTTTTTTCCAACGCCAAGAAATCCTCCTACGGATAGGACGACAAACGGGACATTTTCGTTCCGGGTAACGATCAAATCGTCAACTTTGCCAACAACTTCATTCGACTCATTGACAACATTACTGCCAATCAGTTTGCTGGCTCTGTAGCCGCTTTCAAGGCTGGTCGAGTCAATCTTCATGACGGAGAGCGTTTGCAAAGCACCTTGGCCCATGGCGGGAGCGACAAAAGAACCGACAAGGGCGGTGATGCATACATATCTGAGAATATAGGGTTTCATAGCATCTCCTTCTATTATTATAGTATAAAAGTTAAATTTCATACTAATTATAATTTATTTAAATATAAAATTAATGTAATTATTTCTACTATTTAATAATAGACTGATTGAAATTTTTAAATAGATGATGATTTTACGAAGAGATATTTAACGTATACGTAGATAGGCAATTTGGGGAGTGAGGAAGATGGATCCTCAAGTGCTATTTATCCATACAAGATAACGGTTTGCCACTATTGCGCGCCATGCTTTAGCCGGTCGGAGCAGGCGAGGTGTCCTGACCTAAGCCCTCTTCAACACTGATTGATCAAGCCTCGGCTCCACCCTCTTTCACCGTCTGCCAATAAGTACCGCCATACTTGATATCGGTTGTAGTTGAAGGCCGAAAGTTTGAAGGCCTACTGAAACAATCTGTTTTTTGAGGCGGAACTATCAATATTTTGGCAAGGAAGAGCGGATATTCCGGCGGAGACATTACCCTTCGTCGTAAAATTATCAGCATAAACGCCGCCAGTGACACTGAAGGAACTACTTGCTCCCCTATAGTCAATACTTGTGTTAGGCAAAATAATTCTACCAGTGCCCATGAAGGAATTTCTTGATCCCTTCGCCGTCCAATTATTTAAGGATGCAGATGGCTCTTGATAAATCAGCATTCCGTCACCGTTATTGCAGTCGGGGGCGCTTAGAGTGATATCTCCCGTAAAATCAACCGGCTTTGCGGATCCTATAATGACGGTGACATTCTCACCTGTAACTGTTGTCGTATTGGTCTCAAGTCCACCGTTAAAATAATAGACGCCTGCGGCTAGATGATTGATGCCGCAATTCATGGATACTTTTGCATTATAGGTGCCGGGCAAATAATTTCCGATGTTACTGATGCATGTTGGTTGTGATCGTACGGTTGGTGACGAGGGCGGCGTATAGGTCGGAAGGGGCGGCAAGGGGAGGGAAGTGCCTACAACCGCAGGCGAGCAGGCTCCGCATCCGGCAGGGGAATTACCATTATAAACCGTTGTAGATCCATTGCCGACAATTATAATTCCCGTCTTATTGGTCGTGGAAATTGATTCACCAATCGCCACCGATCCGTCGACAACCCTGATTTGATTATTGCCGTTGGCGCTGAAGGTTCGCTTGATAAAGAAAACCTCATATCCGCCCTGAACTTTGCCTGCGACTGCGGATTTTTCGAGTGTGTTCCCGCTGTAACCAAAGATGCCGGTGAAAACGCGATCCCATTTTGTCGACACGATGGCTTTAACACAGTTGGTCTGCGTCGTTGGATTTGGACATGCTACGCCTTTGGTTAAGGCTATTGTGAATCCATTTGGATTAACCTCAGGATACGGGTCATCGCCGCTGGTGCAAGAGCCATAGAACTGCGCGCATGCAAGCGCCTCAGAATCGGCGACGGCCTGTAATTCCGATTGCTTCATATAGGCCAACCCAAAATCAATCACGAAGGCTGCAATACCGATGAGAAAAAAGAGAATTAACGCAAAAATAGGCGCAATCGAACCCTCTTCATTTTTGAGTAGATTTCTCAATCGCCGTTGCCTCAAATTGAAAATTTTATGGTGTTCGACGTCTTCAAGGTGGGTTGAATGAGCGTATTGGAATCCAAATTGTTGATGGATGGCGTTGATCATTATAGACGCAGTGAACCTAATGTCGTTTCACCACATGGTAGGTGTATGGCGTGAGCACCGTTCGGGCCATTTTTTAAGGTAGGCGAAGATAAGATTTTTACGGGGTTAGTTCTCTGTTTCGCTCAAGATGCTCGCTCGCTTTCGGCCCGAAGGCGTTGGTGTGCACCACCTCAACGCGTGGCGACGCTAAATCGTTCAGACAAAGATTACGAATGCAGCTTTTTGCGAACCATAAAAAAACGGATGCGCCTTGCGGGCGCATCCGTTGCAATATGTCTTTTTGGATCGTTGCTTACGCTTCCGATCCGCCTTCTTTTAGCTTCTGCGCATAGACGTTGATCACGAGCGCTGCGAGCAGGATCAAGCCACGGATTAGGATCTTCAAGAAGCTGTCGATCTGGATCAGGTCGAGGCCGTTGTTCAATACGCCGAGGACCAGCAAACCGATGAGGGTATTGCCGATGCCGCCGCGACCGCCAAACAGGCTGGTGCCGCCGACAACCACCGCTGAGATGGCGGTGAGCAAAAAGTCATCAAAGCCGTTTTGCTGCGCCGAGCCGAAATAGGCCACGCCTAACATTCCAGCGAGACCAGAGCATACAGCAGAAATCACCATCACGGCGCCAATGATCATCTTCACATTGACGCCAGAATATTCAGCCGCCTCACGGTTGCCGCCGACCATGAACACGTATCGGCCAAAGCGGGTATAGGTGAGCACGAGATGCGCGAACAGCAGAAGCAGCGAGCAGACAATAATCGACCAGCGTAGGCCAAAAATTTTGCCAGCGCCCAAAAGCGTGATGAAATCCGGGAAGATGTAAGCGATTTGCCCGCGCACCAACAATGCCGAAACGCCATTGGCAATCTGCATCATAGCAAGCGTCATAATGAAGGACGGAATGCCGATCTTGGTGACGCCGAAAGCGGTAATGCAGCCAAGCGCAATGGCAGAGGCCAAGGTCAGAATAATACAAATCACGCCGGGTAGGGGGATGGTGGCAATATTCACATAATCCGGTTGGATCGTGAAAAACGCCATTGTGATCCCAATCGCATTGGCAAGGGCCGCCACCGACAGATCGATTTCACCCGTGAGAATAACAAAGGTCAAACCCACCGCAATGATGCCGGTAATCGACGCATTCGACAAAATATTCAGAAGATTATCGACCGAGAAGAAAACGGGGCTCTGAACGGCGAAAAACAGAACGAGAATGATCAGGGTAAAGATCGGCGCGAGGTTGCGCATTTGATCGGATAGAAAGTGCTTTAAACCACTTTTTGGCGATTTGGTGCTGTCTGCGAGTGTCATGGGGTCGCCCTGTTCCTGTGTTTTCTTCGTGTTTAGGCCGCAGCCAGCAAATCACTTTTGTCGATATGGCCTGTTGTGAATTCTTTAACGACCATGCCTTTTTTCATCACGGTGACGCGATCAGCCAGTGTGAGAATGGTTTCAGGCTCGGTCGATAAAACGACGATGGCCACGCCACGGTCGCGCAAGGCTTTGACGATGCGAATCACGTCTTCTTTCGCACCCACATCCATGCCGCGGGTAGGCTCTGATAAAATCAGAACTTGCGGCAAATGGGTGAGCCATTTGGCCAGCGCCACTTTTTGTTGATTG
>CANCAR010000132.1 GCA_947374125.1 Hyphomicrobiales bacterium
ATCATCGCCGCCTTCACTCGACGCTGGGCTATCTCAGTCCAATGAACTTCGAGAAGGCGCGCGCGAATGAAAGAAAGGGGCTTGGCGAGGAAGAAGGAAAGGCCGCATAGTCAACCGGTCAAGGGAGACGTCAAACTAGGGCAAGTTCAATTGACGCACCTGACTTGCATGGCTTTGAGATTAAATCTCAGCGATCATTAAGCACCAGCTTTGTAACCCTATTCACGCGAGCGCCATCAATTCCACGTGCAGCAAATAATCAACTCAGATTGTTATATGGTAGTAATGATCACGAGTTCCCTGATGTTAAAGTCCTTCATGTCTCTCTCTTTGGACATCGATGGGCGGCGCATTCGGCAGGCTATTCGTTTAAGTTAGAAGTCGATGATAACAGCCAACAACTCCATCTGTTAATTAAAGAGACCGAAACTGACCGTTTAATTGAAAACCCGATTTATTGGAATTATTCCATATTGGACACGATAGTTAGTAAGAAAATACAGCGTTTAGCTTTTGTTCAGGCTGAGACAGTTGTGCGTGATAATCAAGAGTTATTCCATTTTGAAAGATGCTCTCTATACTATGGTTTGACATTAGATCGATTGATGCAAGCCATCGATGCAGGCGATATAATGTTCGACATTCGAATTGGTGCTTATAAGAATAGGAACGATAAGAAATTTGGTAAGACACATGACCATGGAAGTGGTTTCAGAATTAAGAAAGATAAGATGGGTGAACTATACGATTTTAATTTAACTCTTTAGTTTATATCAGTCCATTAAGTATGTTTTATTTTTAGTATGGGATGTTATTTGTAATTTGCTATGAATTTGACTATCAATATGTTAACGTTTAATGTGTCAAGTACTTGTAATCGTTATCTAATTTATGTTTAAACCTACGCAAAACTGCCATGGTAATTCTATACAAAACCTGTACAAATGATTTATTGGTGTTCAAAAACCCTTATTTTACAACAGAAATATTGGTTTAATTGGCAGTACAAGCACTGTCATGGAGTGCTGGCTTAGTATTTCCGGAAATGGCGCTTAATCTTGCTTTGGAGCGCCTTGATCCATCCGTTGATCGACCCTATTCTGTTCGCTCAGCAGAATGGGGTCGGTGATGACGTCGGAGCGATTTATAGTGACATACCTGGTTAACCCGGACGTTTCGCGCCCGATTCAGGCGCATGCGAAAGACATCTGCATTGAGGAGACGGTAGAAATCTCTTAGGATGCGTTACCTGCATCGCAGCCTCTGTGGTTTTTTGGCTCTATTCGGTAGCTCTGAGCCTCGCTTTTGACAAGACGTGGTTTTGAGTGGAGGTCCCGTCTATGACATGATAAAGATCGTTAACGGTGAAGCCAAAAATGATTTCTTTGATGCTTAAAATAGAATTCATAACTGATAATTTGAGGTTAATTTAACACTTTCTAACGACAACGAGATTATTATCGCCCAATCGAAAGTTGTTTCTGTACAGGTTGACAAAATCATAATCATATTTTTTTGATATAAAGTATTGTTTAAACGAAATTAGCGACTCTATTGTTACATCCTCAATAATATAAATTCCATATTTTTTTAGTTTATGAAATGAGTGCTCGAATAGACACAAGCCTGCTTCGAAGGTATGCAGTCCATCATCTATAATAATATCGAATTCAATACCACCGATAGAATCCCATAGTTCTAGGATTGATTTTGGAGATGTTTGATCACAATAAAATGTACTTATCCTTTCTTCATTAAAAAGAATATCTTTATCGATATCTGCACCATAGATTTGTGCTGACGGAAAATATTCACGCCACACACGCAAAGAAGCTCCGGGTTGACCAGTTGCTGTCATGTTCGACGCTAAAGTTGGATTATTTGTGCCTAAACCGCATTCAAAAACATTCTGTACAAAGGCCCGGCAATGACCGAAATGACGCTCAATGAAATCGGCATAGCTATGTGAAGGCCAAGGATAGGGATGACCGGTTTTTGCAATTTCGCCTTTATCGGACCCATATTTGTCACAGAGATGATTAAGTATACTATCAGAATGTCGATTATAATAAACAGTATAGTGTTGGTCGAAATTATGACCAAATATTTCATCTATTGAAGATGGAATGTTTACAGTTCCTAATTTAAAATTTATAAATTCTTTAAATTCATTATTCAAATATTTCATCCGAAATTCTCTAAAAATTAATTTAACCTACGTTACGTTAATTGAATAACTCAAGTTTGTAAATAATAAAATTTATTAATTTTTAAAATTGGCCGGTTGTTCCGCTACCGGCTTTGTTAACAGCGAGATAAGCTGTCTTTGGTTGATTTAAGTTACAATACTTTACGTCATGGATTGTTGGAGACCTTGAAAATTCAGGTTATCCAGCAATCGGTCGAGCGGGGTATTTCAGGCGCAAACAACGTGTGTTTTTTCGTTTCATCCGGTAGATTGTATTTAAGGGGTGAAGTGATGTCACTTTTAGCCTTAGTGGGAGAAAAATAACGTGAAGGTTTGATTTTAATAATCCGAACGTGTCCTGCCCTATTTCCGACCTGCCTGAGAAAGTCGTTTAGACCACTAGAGGACTTTGCGAATTCTGGATACTTCCGTTAAACGATCATAGTCTGATTGTCTTGAAGGATAGGGTGACCATGACCGCCGAACGTTTTTTTGTCACTTACCGGGTTACCCCGGACGATTCGCGCCCGATTGAGGCGCATGCGAAAGACATCTGCATCGAGGAGACGGTTGAAATCCCTGAGGATGCGATACCTGCATCGCATTGGGAGCAGGGGATTGTCGGCATTGTTGAAAGCATCGTCGAACGCACTGGCCAGCCCAACGACTATGATGTTCGTATCAGTTACCGCGCCGATATCGCCAACAACGAAATTCCAAACCTGTTAAACGTGTTGTTCGGCAATATTTCGATCAGGCGCGGCATCAAGATCATCGATATTCAATTCACGGATGAGCAAGTAAAGGCCTTTGGCGGCCCTCGTTTCGGGATCGACGGGATACGCCAAGCGCTCAATGTCCAAGGCCGCCCGCTTGCCACAACGGCTATCAAACCTTTGGGACTCTCGGCGAAGGAATTGGCCGCTCTCTGTGGCGGTTATGCCAGGGGCGGCTTGGATGTGATCAAGGATGATCACGGGTTAATTGACCAGCATTTCCACCCGTTTGAAGATCGCGTCTCACGTATTCAGGACGCCATTCGCGACGCCAATGCAAAGACGGGGCGGCTTACGCATTATTACCCGATGCTGGCCGGGCGGTTTGATACGATCGAAAAGCAGGCGGCTTTTGCCAAAGCACAAGGGTGTTTTGGCGTCTTGGTACCGCCAATGCTGATCGGCCCGGATACTGGCTTCTATCTGGCCCGGAAATATGACCTTGCCGTGATGACGCACCCGACCTTTACCGGAACGCATTTTCACGATCCACGCCACGGCATGACACCGGCCATTCTGCTTGGAACGCTATTTAGACTGTTTGGTGCGGATATCTCGGTTTTCCCCAATTATGGAGGGCGTTTTACATTTAGCGAAGCCGAGTGCCAAGATTTAGCATCGGCCCTAAGAGGCCCTGCCGTAGGTTTGAAATCGGCCTTTCCATCACCCGCTGGCGGCATGACGATTGAGAAAGTCGGCGCGATGCTCGATGCCTATGGCGAGGATACGGCCTTGCTGATTGGCGGTGCTTTGCTACGTTATTCACCCGATCCAGAAGTCAGTGCGCGGGCCTTTGTTACCGCGCTTGAACAGGCCGTTTCGACCAAGAAAGTTTGAACACCATGAATCTCGTTCGCCATTTCAACGATTTCGGCTGGGAAGACGTCGATGTACTGGCCTACAAAGAGGGTGGGCCCTATAAAGGCGTGACCCGGCAAATCCTCTTTGAAGGGGACGAGAAGCTACCCTGCCAATGGCGCTATTTTGAGGTGGAGCCCGGTGGGCACTCAACCCTTGAGCGTCACGAGCATTTGCACAATGTGCTGATTTTGCGGGGCAGGGGGCAATGCCTTGTCGATCACAAGATCCACGACATTGGCGAGCATGATTTGATCCATGTGCCGAGCCTCTCATGGCATCAGTTCCGTGCGGCGCCTGACGCGCCGCTTGGCTTTTTATGCCTCGTGTCAGACGAACGCGACCGCCCACAATTGCCAACGGCGGAAGATTTGGCTGAATTGAACCGTGATGAGGCGGTGCAAGCGTTTATACGGGCTTGATCCTTAGATAGGTTTTTGTTGTTGCTGTTCGGTTGCAAAGCCCCGTGCGTGCGATGGAAGCGAAATTGGCTCGCGAGTCGTTTCTAAGTCTCTAAAATAACATTTTAATTTTTGGCTCGTTTATTTTCAGCGTTTACCCTAAGGTAATGTATTGTAGATGTGATTCCTTGCTAATTTTTTTAAGGCTGCTATAGATGATCGACCAATTCCCGGCTTGGCGTCGTCCTTTTTGGACGCCGGAGCGGATTAAAATGTTTGGACAACCGCTCGCTAATGCCAGCACAGTGTCGCATTCTGCTCCGCCATTAATCATTGGACTTGTCGCAAACTATTCAGCGGATCAGCTTGCACCGTTTATTTTTTCTCTTAAGGCTATCGGATATTCGGGTGAGGTAGTTTTTCTAGTAAATAATCTCAGTTCCGAAACACTTGCGTTTCTGAAGCAACACGCGATAGGTATCGTTCCTTTTGAACCTCATCGATTTGCTCCATACCATATCCATAATTCACGATTTTTTTTATATTTGGAATATTTCCTTACCCGACTAATGAAAGATTCCTTACCAAGAGCTGTACTTTTCACTGATGTGCGGGACGTTATTTTCCAAGGTGACCCATTTTCCGAGCCGGCGAATGTGCTTGACGTCTTTTATGAAAGCGAGCGCCCAAAAATCGGACAATGCCCGATCAATTCAAGATGGATCAGAAACTGTTTTGGCGAGCTTCTACTTCAAGAGGTTGCAGAGTCGACAATCAGTTGCGCGGGCACAATCATGACTGATGGAGTTGGCGCTATACGCTATCTAATTGAAATGTTTAATATTTTGATTTTATTGCCTAAACATGCTTTAAATTGGGGTTCTGACCAAGCCGTCCATAACCTGATTGTTCATCGTGGTTTGATTGATGGAATGAAGGCACATGCCAACGGCGAACGTGTTTTAACGCTGAATAATGTCAAAAGTGAAGAAATTAGACTGGCACCGAATGGTCAAATTACCGGGGCCAACGGTTACCCAAGTCCAATTGTCCATCAATATGATCGGCACCCTGTTCTGGCGAATGATGTAGCAAATCGATTTCGAATAGCGAGTTGAAGCTCGCCGTCGTCATCTACCCGATCACTCGCAGCGGGTCACCCCCGCCGTGGCGGCAATGGCACATTCGGTGACACAAGAGTCGATGGCGGGGTTAATGGCATCAGCTCAACCGGCTCAGTCTCCGCTGCCCCGAACCACTTTTTAAAGAACCCATCTTGATCCGCGCGCGCGGTGACCACCGGAGCAACTGGCGTCGCTGCCGAGGAAGGCGCGAAGGCCGTGATCGACGGGCTGCGGCGAGGCAGAGGATTGCCCGCATGGTCCAACTCGGTTTCCTCAACCGACGACAAGGCTTCTGGCCGGCTAAACTCACCAGAGGCTGCATATTTTTCCAATAATTTCCTCTTTTCTGGCGTTCGGAACGAGGGGTGCTGATCACCATCGGCATACGACATGCGAATAGGCGCGGCTCCGCCTGCTATAAGGGCCGCCACTTTGGCTTCATCGCCCGCTGCTTTCGCCGCAATTTCCGTCGCCGCACCATCAGCAGCGGCAGTCTGGCCGCAACCCGGCGCATCTGACGCGCCAAAGGTATAGCGTGATCCGCAATAGCCAACCGCCGGCTCGGTCTTCGTCACTTCAAACCGGTCGCTACCTTCCTTCAGATTCTTCCAGAACGGCAAATTCGGATCATTTCGGAATTTGGCAAGGTTTTCGGCGGTCATCCGGAATGGGTAGGACTGAAACTGAATCGATTTCTGGCCAGCCGCGAACGATTCGCGCATCACCGCGTAGATTTCTTCAATCTGCTCATTGGTCATCGCAAAACAGCCGCGTGACGAGCAGGTGCCATGCACCATAATATCGCCGCCATTGCGTCCGAGGGAGCGCTCCATGGGGTTTGGATATCCCACATTGAAGGCCAGCCAGAGCGACGAGTTCGGATTCATTTGAGCAGGCGTGACCGTATAAAATCCCTCCGGAACCTGTCGGTCGCCCTCGCGCGTTTTCGGGCCTAGCTGACCAGACCAACGGCACACCGGATAGGTCTTCATCAGGGCATAGCGCCCCTTCGATGTCTGCTTCCATACCTCGATTTCCGACTCTTTTTTATAGGCACGGATCAAAATCGGCGCATCGCGGTTCGAGTCAATGTCGTCCATTGCTGCGAGGGTGGCTTTTGGAATCGGCGTTCCAGCGCGTGCCGATACACTTGCTCGATTTTGCGAAGTGCCGCATCCGGCCAAAGCCAGCAAAACGGTCAAAAAGAGAACTCGGTACAGCGCGGGCTTGGCCATGGATCATCTCTGAGAGAAAAGGGCGGTCGAATCGATGGACCAATCTTTACTCTATACGTGGTTTATCAGCCCTTAATAGCGTGGCTTTTTGATAAAATCGAGATCATCAAAGAAAAGAAGCGGTTATTTATAATTTCCGTCCAATCGCCAAAAACTTCTCCGCCCGCTTATCGCGGAGTTGGCCGGGTGTGAGGCCGGAAAGTGCGTTGAGTGCCTTTTCAACCGTATCGCCTACCGAGGCGATCGCCGCCTCTTTATCGCGATGGGCGCCGCCCACCGGTTCCGGAATAATCCCGTCAATAATGCCAAAGCGCAGCAAATCCTGCGCGGTTATCTTCATCGTCGTTGCCGCTTCTTGCGCTTTAGCCGAGTCACGCCAAAGGATTGAGGCTGAGGCTTCGGGCGATGCGACGGTATAGATTGAATGTTCAAGCATCAGCACCGTGTTGGTGCTGGCGATGGCTACCGCGCCACCTGAGCCACCTTCGCCGATGACAATAGCGACATTCGGCACGCCCAAGGCAAGGCAGGCATCGGTTGACCGTGCTATGGCTTCCGCCTGTCCCCGCTCTTCCGCGCCAATGCCCGGATACGCACCGGCGGTATCAACGATAGACAGTACCGGAAGGTTAAAACGTTCCGCCAGCTCCATAACGCGTACCGCCTTGCGGTAGCCTTCAGGCATCGCCATGCCGAAATTGTGCCGAATACGGCTTTCGGTGTCGGAGCCCTTCTCTTGCCCGATGATGGCAACCGATACACCTCGGAACCGGCCTATACCGGCGACAATGGCTTCATCCTCACCAAACAGGCGATCACCTGCTAAGGGCGAGAAATCTTCGACCAATCCAGCAATATAATCCTTAAAATGCGGCCGCATCGGATGACGCGCGACCATCGCTTTTTGCCAAGGTGTAAGAGTCGCATAGAGTTCTTTTA
>CANCAR010000133.1 GCA_947374125.1 Hyphomicrobiales bacterium
CCTGCTTCATGGGCAATAGATGCAATCTTATGGCTCCGCACCCAGCCTGTTGCTCCAAGAAACAGAACGTCCCCGTCGAGCAGGTCATTGGCGATTACAATCGCGGGAAGGGGCGGGGCCTTGCTCATATTCGTTTAAACCATCCAAAAAACTTCAACTGTCAGATCGTATATGACACGAAAAATTCCGATGATAAATATATTTTCCAATTTTTTTTGATAATATTTTATATTACATCGTAAATATGTATTATAGCATTTTTTTCCGCTATAAGCCTATTAATTAGGATAATTTCGTTAAAGAGTACAAATATCCGGCTTTACGAACGAGCCGCTTCGGTATAGTGACGATCCAACGCCAACGCCAACGCCAACGCCAACGCCAACGCCAACGCCAACGCCAACGCCATCGTCGGAGCCTGCCTCACATGTCCAATTTCCCGCATCATCACCTCGAAACCCGCCTCGTGCACGATGGCACGTTGCGATCAGAGTTCGGTGAAACCTCCGAGGCGCTTTTTCTCACCCAAGGCCATGTCTATACTTCTGCCGAGGAATGTGAGGCGCGTTTTAAGGACGAAATCCCTGGATATATTTACGCACGTTTTTCCAACCCAACCGTTGCGATGTTCGAAGCGCGGATGGCGTCGCTTGAAGGTGCCGAGGCGGCACGCGCGACGGCTACGGGTATGGCCGCGGTAACGGCTGCCTTAATGGGTCAGGTTAAAGCGGGTGATCATGTCGTTGCGGCTCGCGCGCTCTTCGGCTCCTGCCGCTATGTGATTGAAGAATGGTTGCCGCGTTTCGGCGTCGAAACCACACTCGTGGACGGCACGGACCTGAACGCGTGGAAAAAGGCCGCTAGACCCAACACCAAAGTATTCTTTCTGGAGAGCCCGTCTAACCCTACGCTTGAAATTATTGATATTGCCGCCGTTGCCGAAATCGCCCATGCAAATGGTTCGAAACTGACGGTCGATAATGTGTTTGCAACGCCCATGCAGCAAAAGCCGTTGGCGCTGGGAGCGGATTGTGTCGTCTATTCGGCTACAAAGCACATTGACGGGCAGGGGCGTTGCCTTGGTGGCGTGATCCTCGCTTCCCAGCAATTCATCAATGATCATGTCAAAACGCCGCTTCGCCAAACAGGCCCGGCGCTTTCTCCCTTTAATGCTTGGGTGATGCTGAAGGGACTCGAAACCTTGGCGGTTCGGGTTGAGCGCCAAACCCGTAGCGCAGGCACCGTTGCCGATGCATTGGCAGACCATTCCAAACTCTCGCGGTTGATCTATTGTGGGCGGGCAGATCATCCGCAGGCAGACATCATCAAAAAGCAGATGACGGGTGGATCTACTCTTATCGCGTTTGAATTGAAGGCCGGAAAAGAATCCGCTTTTCGCTTCCTCAATGCCCTAACGCTGATCCGGATTTCAAACAATCTAGGCGATGCCAAGAGCCTTATTACCCATCCCGCCACCACCACACATCAGCGCTTTACGCCAGAAGAGCGCGCGGAGATGGGAGTCGGCGATGGATTGGTCCGCCTATCGATTGGCCTAGAGCATCCCGATGATTTGATCGCTGATCTATTGGCCGCGTTGGATCAAGCCTGAAGTCGACTTACCGGCTCAAATCCGAATGGATTCCAAGTTCTTAGAAGGGATTCCAAGTCGCGTCCTTGGTGAACTTGAGATAGCCCATATTCACGCCAAGCCGCGCGCCCACGCCTGAACTGATCGGCACGAGCACGATATTGTCGGATGCCAAAGCCGTCGCGTTAAAACCGCCAATGAAATAGGCGGAGCCATCAACACCACCAAAGCGGCGATAAATCGCCTCCGTTGATGGAAGGTTATAGACCAACATCATCGTCCGTGCGCCCTGACCGCCGACGTCAAACCCTACCGAAGGTCCCTGCCAAAACACGGGACGATCCCCAGCATTCTTGGTGTAAAGCTTGCCTTCGCCGTAACGAAGGCCGCCAAAAAACGCGCCTGACGCTTCTTGTCCGAGGATATAGCCGTTCGGCTGGCCCCAACGCTGCACGGCGGCTTCAATCACCGATGCCAGCCCCTGCGAGACAGAGCCGAAAAACGTATGGCCCGAACGAACCAAATCCTCGGTCTTAAACGTCGATGGCGCAGGGTTCGCGGATGAACCAAGCGGTTTGGCCGGTGTCGGTGTGTTTTGAGCCTGTGTCGGGGAGACCGCAAGAAGACCCAAAAGGGTGGCTGCTACGAAAATGCGCGCGAAAGTCGTCCGCCGATGCGTCATTCAATTCCCCTTAAAGCGTTAACCCTTGGCCAAGAAAGTCCCGACCCTTGGGCATTGTACCGTTACCACACGGATTTCCAATATGGATTTATGCGAAAAACCAATAGAGTCTAACTCGATTCGCGTAAATGCGGTTGCGCGGTCTCAATTACCCGCTCGTTCCGCCGTTCCAATAGAAAGATTACCTCATGCCCGTTGTCACGCTCGAGCCGCTCGAATTGGCTGCCCTTTTATGCAGCCGCGTTTGCCATGATGTAATCAGTCCGGTGGGTGCGATTGTGAACGGCCTCGAGGTTTTGGAAGATGAAAAAGACGAGTCAATGCGCGAATTCGCGCATGATTTGATCAAGAAAAGCGCCAAACAAGCCTCTGCCCGCCTGCAATTTGCGCGCATTGCCTTCGGCGCAGCGGGTTCAGCCGGAGCAGCCATCGATTTGGGCGACGCCGCCACCATCGCCAAAGGCTTCATTGAGGATGACCGAATTAAACTGGAAATCGACGCACCCCGCGTGCTGTTGCCGAAAAATCAGGTCAAATTGCTGCTTAACCTCTTGATGACGGCAACCTCTACGATCCCCCGCGGCGGTATGATCCGGGCCGATATTGTGGTTGAGGGCGAACAGGCTCGGTTTATCATTCTTGCAAAAGGGACCAGTGCCCGCATCCCTACGCATGTCGAGGCTTTTCTGCGCGGCGAGAGTGACACCGGCGCAATCGACGCGCACGCGATCCAGCCTTACTATGCCGGTCTCATTGCAAGAGCGGCGGGTATGTCAGTAGCGCTGTCGCTGGATGGCGATGAAGCTACCATAGAAGCGAAAGCGGTCTAAGCCTTCAAAACACACGAAAAAAGCCCCGCTAAGCGGGGCTTTGATGTCTAAGGTTCAGAACATTGCTCTTAAGCGGAGAGCCGTTCCTCGGCTTCCGTGATCTCGCGCAGGACGTAACCACGCCCCCAAACGGTTTCGATATAATTTGTGCCGTTTGACGCATTAGCGAGCTTCTTGCGGAGCTTGCAGATAAAGACGTCGATGATCTTGAGTTCTGGCTCGTCCATGCCACCGTAGAGATGGTTCAGGAACATTTCTTTCGTCAGTGTTGTCCCCTTGCGAAGGCTCAACAGCTCCAACATCTGGTATTCTTTGCCGGTGAGATGGACGCGGGCTCCATCGACTTCCACCGTCTTCTGGTCGAGATTGACGAGAAGATCGCCCGTGATGATGACCGACTGCGCATGGCCCTTCGAACGACGGACAATCGCCTGAATGCGGGCCACCAGCTCGTCTTTATGGAAGGGCTTGGTGAGATAATCGTCGGCGCCGAAGCCCAGACCGCGAACCTTGTCCTCAATGCCGGCAAGACCGGAGAGGATCAGGATCGGCGTCTTAACTTTGGCGACGCGCAGGCTGCGCAACACTTCATAACCCGACATATCCGGCAGGTTAAGATCAAGCAGGATGATGTCGTAATCATACAGCTTGCCGAGGTCGATGCCCTCTTCGCCGAGATCAGTCGTGTAAACATTGAAATTTTCGGATTTCAGCATCAATTCGATGCTTTGCGCGGTCGCGCTGTCGTCCTCGATAAGCAATACGCGCATGATGAAGCCCTCAAGTCCCTGTTCTAAAACTAGCCGCTCGGCCAATCTTCCCCTGTCGCCCCCGACCGGAAAAGATGCGGATCAGATCCGCGACCGATTAATTAAATTTTTATCGCGCAATGGTTAACAAATCGTGATTCATCCCCGCAAGGGGTAATTTTAATTTGATCCAAAACCCAAGATAAATAATTGAAAAAAAGACGAAAAAACGAATAAAATATGCTTAATTTTAACTTTAAGAAAAGGAATTAAGTGATTCAATTGACTCACGTTGAAGACGGCGAATCACTTGGCAAGAGGACTCTAAAATTATTTTTGGTCAATTATGGCCTTCGGGCTATCCAATGCGAATTTTAATGGGGTTTGAGGCGTGACGGAACGCGAATCAGGGCGAATCACTTCTCTTTCCGATGCCGTTTCCCGGCTCGATCCAATTGAGCTCTATGGGCGCGTGTCGGGTATCAAGGGACTCTTGATCGAGATCGCCGGGCCGATCGACGTCATGCCCATCGGCGGCCGTTTGGACATCGAAATTAATGAGGCAACGCGCGTGCCTGCAGAAGTTATCGGCATTCAACAAGGCCAAGCGCTCGCTATGCCATTCGGCAGCGTCGAAGGTTTACGGCGAGGCTGTCGCGCCTTTGTCAGACCGCGGGCTTCTGGCGTGACGCCCGACGAAAGCTGGCTTGGTCGGGTGATTAACGGCTTGGGCGAACCGATCGATGGCAAGGGGCCGCTCGGTGTTGGCCGTACCTTTATGCCGTTCCGTGCAGATCCACCGGCTGCCCATGCGCGCCGCCGGGTGGGAAAGCCTTTGCAGCTGGGTGTTCGGGTGCTGGACACCTTTCTGACTTCCTGCCGGGGACAGCGCATGGGCATTTTTGCAGGCTCTGGCGTAGGAAAATCAGTTCTTTTATCCATGTTGGCGCGAAATGCCGACGCCGATGTTTCCGTCATCGGGCTTATTGGTGAGCGCGGTCGGGAGGTTCAAGAGTTTATCCAGGACGATCTGGGCGACGAGGGCTTGGCGCGTTCGGTTGTTATTGTCGCTACCTCGGACGAACCCGCATTGATGCGGCGCCAAGCCGCTTATCTCACGCTAACGGTCGCCGAATATTTTCGTGATCAAGACCGTGATGTGTTGTGCATGATGGATAGTGTCACGCGCTTTGCTATGGCACAGCGCGAAATTGGCTTGGCGAATGGCGAGCCGCCGACCACCAAAGGCTACACACCAACGGTGTTTAGCGAATTGCCGCGGCTGTTGGAGCGTGCGGGTCCGGGTATCGGAGAGGGGACCGTTACCGGGCTTTTTACCGTGCTCGTTGACGGCGATGACCACAATGAGCCCGTTGCCGATGCGGTACGCGGCATTTTGGATGGTCATATTGTTATGGAGCGCGCAATCGCCGAGCGGGGTCGGTATCCTGCCATTAACGTGCTGAAATCCGTTTCACGCACAATGCCAGCCTCAAGTGACCCAGAATTTTGGCCTGTTGTCCAAAAAGCTCGCGCGGCGCTTTCGACCTATGGGGATATGGAAGAGCTGATCCGGCTTGGTGCCTACAAGGTGGGTTCCAACCCGGAGGTGGATGAATCCATAAAACTTTTTCCGCTGCTCGACGAATTTCTTCGTCAAGGTAAGAAAGAGTCAACTTCAATGAGCGATAGTTACATCCGTCTCGCCGAAATCATGGCCGTTCCATGACGGGTAAGACGGGATGTGGCCAGTTTGATAGCCAGAATTTGGCGAAAGATTTTGGTCGGGGAAAGCAACGGGTAGAGAGTGATCATGAAGTCACGTGATGCATTAATGCGCTTGAAGCGCTTTCAGGTCGACGAGAAGCGGCGCAAGCTCGCTCAGATTGAAACCATGATCGCGGAATTTAAGCGAATGGCAGGCGATCTTGATCGCGAGATTGAAAGCGAGGAAGGCCGCGCCGGTATTACCGATCGGGCGCACTTCGCCTATCCAACCTATGCTCGTGCCGCCCTTCAGCGCCGCGATAATCTGCTGCAATCGGCAGATGATCTAGGTAAGCAGCTTGAAGAAGCGCGCCTTGAGCTTGAAGAAGCCTTCGAGGAATTGAAAAAATTCGAAATTCTCGATGAGCGCGAACAGATCAAGGAATTGGCGATCGAAGCCGTACGCGAGCAAGCCGAATTTGATCGCATCGGCGCAGCCATGCGGTATGCTCGCGCCTAAGCCAATCAACGAAAGGGCCGCTTTTGGCCCTTTCACGCCCTAATCGAAGGGCACCAAGGGAATATGCGGCGCAAGGTCTCTCGGCAGGATACCGTTTAACCGAGGGTCATCCATAATTTCAACCGCCGTGCTGATCGGTTTAAAGCCAAATCGCTCATAAAAACGCGATGCGCCGGGCGAATCAAAATGGCAGGTGTGCAACCAAAGCCGATGCGCGTTTCGTTCGTGCGCTCTTAAAAGAGCGTGTGAAACTAAGCCTGCTCCGACACGCTTCCCGTTTTCAGACGAAATTACCCCGATATAGACAATTTCGACGCCTTCCTTACTTTTGAAATTCAGCTCGATCAGGCCAATGTCTTTATCGTCACGTTTGGCAGCAAATATTTCGACATGAGGGTCCGAAAGAATATTTTTGAGTTCCTCGTCACTCGCTCTTATCCGTGTTGTCCATAGCAGCGGTTCGCCGACCGTCCGAAAAAGGCTGCGATAGCGCGGTCCGTCGTGAGGCCCTAGCCGATCTAGCGTCGTTCCAGTAGGCCATTTCGGTGATTTTACGGTAAAAGGGGCGGAATATTCATAGTAAACTGTAAACGTAGCCAGCTTTCCGGGAGCCAGCGGATAATATCCATTCTCGGTTGGCAGAACCCCACTCGATCCGTTCATTTTCATCAAGGCACCTTAATTTCCGTGAGTGGCTTCGCAAACCCCTCTTGTCGCCGTCCGGTTGGTCGTGCGAGAACAATCAGGCTTCGGCGGAGTTGCCGCCATCACCCTTTTTCCGCTGGTTCTTCTGGCACAGGCCGACATGAAACGCATTCTCGAATATGCATGGCCGATTATCGGTTTAGCGGCTGTCGCCTTTTCGGGTTGGCTTTTGTACCGCGAATTGCACTCGCTCTCGGCGAGCGCGATCATGGCAAGCCTTTGGGCCATTCCGCCGCATCGCTGGCTACTCGCTGTTGTTTCAACGGTTGCGGCCTATGCTGCATTGGCTTGGTATGATCGAATTGCGCTATTGCACCTTGGAAAGCCGCTTGGCTGGGGGTTTATCTCGCTGGTTTCGTTCACAACCTACGCGCTGTCGCACAATATCGGTGCGTCTGTTCTGTCCGGCGCGGCCGTTCGTTATCGTGCGTATTCGACCAAGGGGCTGACGGCTGGCGAAATCGGCGTTCTGGTCGCCTTGTGCTCGTTTACTTTCATGCTTGGCACGGTGCTGTTGGGCGGCATCGTCTTACTCATTGAGCCTGATTTCTTCGCCGAAATTTACGGCATACCTGCTTGGGGCGGCCGATTGATCGGCATCGCAATGCTGGGGTTTGTCGCTCTCTATGTTTTAGGCTCGCTAATGGG
>CANCAR010000134.1 GCA_947374125.1 Hyphomicrobiales bacterium
CCAGAAATAGTTCAGGTTCCTTGGATTGGGGAAAACGACGAAAGAAGAATGGATGAGGCCTACGATAGGCAGGCGGCTTTCGAACCACTTGCCGAAGGCGCTCTTGGGAACATAGGTGGAATGTCCGCTCATGGCTTTATCCCTGAAGTGTGGGGCCGTTGCCCCTGAAACCGATTATAGCTGACCGAGCCCGAAGTCTCAGCCGATGCGGATGGCCTTGTCACCAGTGAAGGCGTAAGGCGGAACGGGTAGATTGATTGGCGCGGGACCCTGACGGATGCGGCCTGACGTATCAAACACCGAGCCGTGGCATGGACACTGCCAACCATGGAACGCGCCTTCATTGCCGAGCGGAACGCAGCCAAGATGGGTGCAATTGCCATAAACAATAAGCCACTGATCTTTACCTGCCTTCACACGGACCGAATCAGCTTCGGGGTCACGCAGCGTTGCAAGGTCTACGGTTTGAGCCGATTTAATCTCTTCCGCCGTCCTGTGGCGAACGAAAATCAGCTTACCGCGCCAGAACAGCTTGACAATCTGGCCTTCCGCCACCGGCGAAAGATCAAAATCAACCGGCGCTCCGGCGGCGATCGTCGCAGCATCCGGAGCCATCTGGCTGATAAACGGCCAAATCGTCGCAGCCAAGCCAACGGCACCCGCAGCGCCGGTAGCAATAAAAAGAAAATCGCGTCTCGTGGGTTCGGCAGAAGCCGATGCGTGTGTTGTAGCCACTCTGGTCATCCTCGCACCCAGCGCCCCCTCGGCGAGCCTCCAAAAGGAGATCGTCACCTCGGCGATTCCGGGACCAAGCTGGCGGCGCTGGTTGCCAAGCTGATCCCCAAGCCTCAATTAATTCGATAATGTCCGCATGCGCTTTGCACTATCGACGCGTCATGTGACATGAGGCGCTTCGCTTGTCCATAGTCCGGATGAATGATGGTTATGCGTTTTTTAAGCTTTTTTGACGCATGCCGCGCAAGTAAGACCCAAAGCAGAAAGGAAACGACGTGCACTTGGCGCTCTATCAACCGGATATTCCCCAGAACGCCGGAACCATTCTCAGGCTTTGCGCCTGTATGGGCGTTACCGCGCATATCATTGAACCTACCGGTTTTCCGGCATCCGATCGCGCGTTTCGTCGCGCGGGCATGGATTATCTCGATCAGGTGACCATCATCCGCCACATCGGCTGGGATGATTTTGACGCGTTTCGTCGCGCCCAAGGGTTTCGCCTCGTGCTCGCCTCGACAAAAGCCGAAACCCGTTATACCGATTTCACCTACGAGACGAACGATATCCTGCTCTTGGGGCGCGAATCGGCTGGTGTGCCGGATGAGGTGCACGACAAAGCCGATGCGCGAATTCTCATCCCGATGCGGGAAACTTTGCGCTCGATCAATGTCGCGGTAACAGCCGCGATGATTATGGGGGAGGCATTGCGTCAGCTCGACGCTTTTCCTCGATGAGGAACGAAAAGAAAGACGACGATATGAGCATTTCCCCCGATATTGAAGCGCGCAAGGCGCGTGCGGAAACTTGGTTTCAATCCCTGCGCGATATGATCTGCGCGCACCTCGAACGACTGGAAGACGAGGCAACCGGCCCCTTCTTCCCCGAAGCAACAGAGCCGGGCCGCTTTGTTCGCACGCCATGGAACCGTACCGACCATTCGGGCGCGAAAGGCGGCGGCGGGGTGATGTCGATCATGAAAGGCCGCGTGTTTGAAAAAGTCGGCGTGCATTGCTCAACCGTCTATGGCGAGTTTGCGCCTGAATTTCGCGGCCAGATCCCGGGCTCCAACGAAGACCCGCGCTTTTTTGCCACCGGCGTTTCCCTCATCGCCCATCCTTGGAACCCGAATGTGCCAACGGTGCACATGAACACCCGCTTTGTGGTAACTACCAAAGCCTGGTTTGGCGGTGGAGCCGACCTCACCCCCGTCATGATGCGCCGCCGCACGCAGGAAGACCCTGACACGGTGGCCTTCCACGCCGCCATGAAAGCGCCCTGCGACGCCCATTCCGCCATCGCGTCTTACGACAAATACAAAGCCTGGTGCGACGAATATTTCTACCTCAAACACCGCAACGAACCGCGCGGCATTGGCGGTATTTTCTACGACTATCTCGAGTCAGGCGATTGGGACGCCGATTTGGCCTTCACCCAAGATGTCGGCCGTGCGTTTGAGGCGATCTATCCAGCCATCGTTCGCGCCAATGTGAACACCCCTTGGACAGACGCCGACCGCGACGAACAACAAATCCGCCGTGGCCGCTATGTCGAGTATAACCTGCTCTATGACCGCGGCACGATCTTCGGGCTTAAGACGGGCGGCAATGTCGACTCGATCTTATCGAGCTTACCGCCAACCGTTCAGTGGCCTTAAGGTAAGGGTGTGGAGGTCGGATAGGCGCAAGGTTTAGCCCACCTTACCGTTCTATAAACCGGTCCGATCCTCGCTCGTTCGAGCACTCAACTTTCTGGCCTTTTTTCGCGGTTTTATTTATGATGAATGATATCCGGGAGGTTTCCATGGCTAATCTATTACGCGTGACATCGACCGAGTTTGGTAAAGAAGTGGGCCACTATCAAGAGGCTGCGTTAAGCCAGCCAGTGGTCATCACCCGCAACGGGCGTGACCGCACGGTGATGATTTCCGCTGAAGAATATCATCGCTTAATGCGTCGGGACCGGCAGGTTTTTGCGTCCGGCGAACTCCCTGACGATATGCTCGACGCCATCGCGACATCCGAGATGGATCCCCGGCATAGCGCTCTTGATAACCTTATCACCGACTGGAAGCCGTGACCCTACCAACGCCCGAACCCGGCCTCGTTATCCGCTACGCCTATCTTTGGCAAAGGGAAGCGAGCACAGGACGCGAAGAAGGATCGAAAGATCGCCCCTGTACCATCATCCTCGCGACGTCTTCCAAAGCTGGACAAACACGCGTGATTGTCGTTCCGGTCACCCATCGTCCGCCCTCAGATCCTAAAACAGCGATTGAATTACCATCCGCCATTCAGAATCTGCTGGGCTTGGACCATGCGAGATCATGGGTCATCCTGTCAGAAAGCAATCTATTCAATTGGCCGGGACCGGACCTCAGGCGCGTTGATCGCGGCGACAATAGTTCCGTTGCGTATGGGTTCTTGCCGCCCCGCTTTTTCAACGAACTCCGTCGAAGATTTCTTGATTTGGAAACCTCTGCACGATCACAGCGGGTCGGTCGAACCGAGTAACGAGCAATGACGAAGACTCACTTCCCGTTGGCATAAGCCTCATACAATTCCCGCGCTTTGCGGTAATGCGGCCCCGGCTGCAAATCCCGATCATCAATTCGCGTGATCGGCTGCACCTTGCCATAATTACCCGCCGAGAACAGCTCGTCCGCGCCTTTAAATTCCTTATAGGTCAATGCGCCCTGCACCACTTTTTGGCCCGAGGCTTCGAGCAATGTGATCGTGCGCTGGCGCGTAATGCCGTTCAAAAACGTGCCATTCGGCTGCGGTGTAAACACCACACCGTCTTTCGCCATAAAGACGTTGGCGGTGGCCAGTTCCGCGACATTGCCCAGCATGTCGGTGAGGAGGCAATTATCAAACCCCCGCGCCCGGCATTCGAGCAAAGCGCGGCCATTATTGGGATAAAGACACCCCGCTTTCGCATCCAGCGGCATCGTCTCGGGCGTTGGTCGGCGATAGGGCGATAGCGTGATGGAGGAACCCTCTTCCCCCGGCATCGGAGCCTCATAGATCGACAGCAACCAACGCGTTGACTCCGCATCGGGTGCCACAACGCCGCCACTGCCGGTCTCCGGCCAATACATCGGGCGAATGTAAAGGGCTGCGTCTTTGTCAAATTTGGCAATGCCTTCCCAAGCAAGCTTCAACCATTCGTCAACGCTGACCAGTGCCTTCAAATGCATCGCAACCGCCGAGCGGTTCACGCGGGCAAAATGCAAATCGAGGTCGGGGGCCACACCCTCATAAAAGCGCGCACCATCAAACACCGAAGAGCCAAGCCAAAAGCCATGGCTGCGCGGCCCCATAATCGGCGGATTGCCTTCGTGCCAAGCGCCATCAAAAAAAGTCCAAGTTTTTGACCAGTTCATGTGTGTTTCCTTAGTGTCGTGGGCAGTAGGAATTAGGCAGTAGTAATTCTTCTCGGTCAACTGCCCACTTGCTACCCCCTCCCCCCTGTGGGGAGGGGAAGGGGTGGGGGTAGGTGCCGACGCTGCAAAGCATTAAAATAAAGCGCGCTTCCCCCCTCCCTAGCCCTCCCCCTCAATGGGGGGAGGGTAAAGATGGCCGTCACCCCGCCAACGCCGCCAAAATCCGCGCCCAAGAGCGCGCGCCCTTCTCAAAGCTCGTCAGATCATATTTTTCATTCGGTGAATGGATCCGATCATCGTCAAGCCCGAACCCAATCAAGAGCGTATCAAGCCCCAAAATGCGTTTGAAGTCACCGACAATCGGGATTGATCCACCCGAGCCGAGCGTCACCGGTGCCACGCCCCATTCATCCTGCAAGGCCGTCTTGGCGGCCACCAGATCGGGCATGTCAAAGGGCAGCGCCAAAGCGGGCGAGCCCTTATGGCTGATAAACTCAACGCTGCAATCCTTCGGCAAGCGCGCACGAACATGGACATGGAACGCATCGCGTATCTTGGCCGGGTCTTGATTCCCCACCAAACGGAACGATACTTTCGCGCTCGCCTCCGCCGCAATCACCGTCTTGGCTCCAATACCCGTATAGCCGCCAATAATGCCATTCACATCGCAGGTAGGCCGCGATTGGATCATTTCAATCAAGCGGCGACCCTTTTCACCTGCTGGTTCGGATAGACCAACACCACCTAAAAACTCTTCTGCGGTTAATCCTAGCGTGTCCCATTGCGCCAGAACCTGCGAAGGCGTCTCAGGAACGCCATCATAAAAATTCTGAAGGGTCACGCGGCCATCCGCATCATGCAGATCAGCCAAAATTCTCGTTAGCACCCGAATTGGGTTTTGCGCCCCACCGCCAAATAAGCCGGAG
This sequence comes from Hyphomicrobiales bacterium, assembly GCA_947374125.1. Classification (GTDB taxonomy): domain Bacteria; phylum Pseudomonadota; class Alphaproteobacteria; order Rhizobiales; family Beijerinckiaceae; genus CAIUPE01. The sequence goes on from CANCAR010000134.1 coordinate 5,044, forward strand.
TGCAAATCGCGGTCGGCGGCTTTGATCGTCAGTTCCTCATAGACCATCCCGCGCAGCGAAGACGTAATTTGCGGCGTGTTCCGATCCCACATCGAGGTATCGCAGACGAGCGCTACATCCGCTTTCAAAGCCGCTTTCTCGGCTTCGACAAAAGCAGGCAAATGCTTGGAGCCGTCCTCCTCCTCGCCCTCGATCAAAAACGTTACGCCAACGGGCAATGAGCCAACGACTTCTTTGTAGGCTCTACAAGCCTCGATAAAGGTCAGGATCTGCCCCTTATCATCCGCCGAGCCGCGCGCGCGGATCACTTTCCGCCCATCCGGCAATTCCGCGATGATCGGCTCAAAGGGCGACGTGTCCCATAGGTTGAGGGGATCAACCGGCTGCACATCATAATGGCCATAAAACAGCGCGTGCCGCTTGATAGCGCCCTCAACGCGCGCCGTCACAGCCGGATGCCCACCTGTCGGCTTCACCTCGGCGACAATCCCGATGCTGGCGAGTTCCGCTTTCACCCATTCAGCCGCTTTGCGGCATTCCCCCGCAAAAGCCGGATCGGTGGAAATCGATTGAATCTTCAGAAAATCAAACAGGCGGCCAAGCGCCGCTTCACGGTTCTGATCAAGTCGGGCAAGCACGGCATCAAGCTGGGACATTCAAATGGCCTTTCATGGCTAAACAGGGCCCGCTAACGGGGAAGTGGCGAAGTCTTAAGGCGTAAACCCCGCAAGTCGCGCCGGAATTTCTTTAATCGAGTCGACCGAGACATTGGCGAAGGCCAGCCGCAGATGGCTCTCTTGTCCCGGGCCAAACCAGGGACCGGGCAAACCCAGCACGCCGCGCGCCGAGGCCAATCGCTCGGCCACTTCGAACACGGAAACGCCATCGAACGGATGCGCCACATAGGCGAAATAGGCCCCGATCGATAAAAGCCGCCAGCCGGGGCATTCCGCCATCACTCCGCGAAACGCCGCCGCGCGGCGGGTAATTTCCGCCGTATTGCCCGCCCGCCATTGATTGAGCGAAGGAATAGCCCAAGCCAGCGCCGTTTGCGCGGCACGCGGGGCGCAAATCTGCACGCAATCGATCACCTTGCCGATCTCGTCCAAAATTGCCCTGCCCCCCGCAATCGCGCCAACGCGATGGCCGGGCACGCAATAACTCTTCGAGAAACTATAGAGCGACAGCACATTCTCCTGCCATTCCCCGCCCGCAAATAGAGCATGCGGCACGCCATAGCCTTGGGCAAGAAAATCGCGATAGGTCTCATCCACCACCAACCAAATGCCCTTTTTACGGCATAGATCCGCAAACGCTCGGATCGTCTCAGGCGGATAAATCGCCCCCGTGGGATTATTCGGCGTCACCAACACGAGCGCACGCGTACCCGCATCGATCAATCGTTCGGCCTCTTGAGGGTCGGGAATAAAGCCCCTCTCCGCCGAGGCAGGCAAAGCTCGCGCCTCAACGCCGAGCATTTGCAACGTCATTTGATGGTTGAAATACCAAGGCGCGGGCAGCAGCACATTGTCACCCGCTTTCGCCAAGGCCATCATCACCAGCACAAAGGCCTGATTGCAGCCCGATGTGATCGCCATCTGATCGGGCGTGACACGACCACGATAGAGCGTTGAGATTTCCAAAGCGAGCGCCGTGCGCAAGCCCTCATCCCCATAAATATCGCCATATTTCGCCGCTGCTTCAGTGCCCGCCGCTTCCGAAAGATGCTTCAAAAGCTCGGGATGCGGCGGATATCCCGGCACCGCTTGCGACAGATCGATCAGCGGACCCCGCGATCCATCATACCGCCTCGCCCAACCTTGGGCTTCAGGGATCGGCGGGGAGCCCGTATCACGGACATTGGCATTAAAGGCAATCATAGAAGCAACCAGAAACAAGGGACCAAGAGAGCTGACCTTAGCGCAGCAAATGGCATTGGGCGAGAGTGTGTTTTTGCGGCTCAGCCCCGCTCGCCATCTCCCATCGGATGCGCTAGTTTGCCCCGATCACAGAGTCGATCACAAAAAGGGTGCCTTAAATGGCCAATGACAAGCATCTCGCCGAACTCCGCGCCAAATATGGCACCGCTTCGGGCGGCGATATTTTTGACCCCGAATTCAAGCGCGTCGGCGACACGGTATTTACCGGCGAGCGGCGGAAATGGCCGTTTGCCGAACCCGGCACGCTGTGTGGCGCGCCCTACAAGCCAGAATCCTACACCCAAAATTTTAAAGATCTCGATGTCGCCTTGATCGGCGTGCCCATGGATTTGGGCGTCACCAACCGCGCCGGTGCCCGCCTCGGACCGCGTGCCGTCCGCGCCATTGAACGCATCGGGCCGTATGAACATGTCTTAAAGCGCATGCCGGTTTCCTCGCTT
>CANCAR010000135.1 GCA_947374125.1 Hyphomicrobiales bacterium
GCGTGGCCGCAACCGTTCCAATGGTGGTGGTGGAGGTGGTGGCGGAAAAGGTCCAAATCCGCTGACGCGCTCCTACGAATCGAATGGACCTGATGTGAAGGTGCGTGGCACAGCCCAAAGCATCGCTGAAAAATACGTCCAATTGGGTCGCGACGCGCAGGCAACCGGCGATCATGTCGCAGCCGAGAGTTTTTTCCAGCATGCCGAGCATTATTTTCGCTTGATTGCGGCGGCTCAAGAACAGTTTCGTATCGCCAATCCCGGCTTTCGTGGCTTTGACCAACCCGAGGGCGATAGCGACGAGGGCGAAGAGGAAGTCCCCTTCGGTCAAGGTCAGCAGCCCGAAATGCGGGTCTATGGCCAAGGATCGACTGAGGGTGAGGAGGAGCCGTCGGGCGAGTTTCAGCCGCGCGAGCAAACCTATCAACCGCGCGAACAAAGGGACCAAAGGACACCTCGTCCGCAGCGCGACAACCGGAATTTTCAGCCGCGCGAACAACGCGATTATCAACCGCGTGAGCAACCCGCTGGTAGTTCCGATATGCAACCCCGCGAGCAACGCGATTATCAGCCACGCGAGCAACGTCAAAACCAACCCCGTGAGCCCCGCGAATACCAGCCCCGGGAATACCAGCCGCGCGAGCAGCCCCGAGAGCAGCCCGTCTCGGGTTCCGAATCGCAGCCAAGGGAGCAACGCGAGTTTCAACCGCGTCAGCCCCGCGAGTTCCAGCCCCGCGAGCAGCGTCAACCCCGTGATGGCAATCGCTTCGAGCGGGAAGGCCGTGAACAACGATTCCAGCGAACAGCCCCTATGCCAGCTGAAGCCGAGCAGCCCGGCTTACCTTCGTTCATTACAGCCCCGGTGCGGACGCCTGTCGCCGTCGAGCCATCTGTTGAGCCCGTTATGGTTCAGCCTGTCGTGCCGGTAGATCCTACTGCAGCAGCACCCGTAGGCGTTCGCCGTCGCGGTCGCCCACCAAAGGTTGCTGCAGCGGCCGATACACCAAAGGCGGATTGATCAAAGAAAATCTAGCACGTTTCAAATGGAGGTCTTTGGGCCTCCATTTTTTATGGAACTTCTTAGCCCCTCGACCCCTTCCGCTTGAGACGCCGCGTTCCTATCTCCTGTCTGAAGGGTTGCCCTATAATTGGGGACCCGCGACAGGAGCGGCGATCCGGGCCAAAAAATGGACGGGTTGGGCGCGGCCAAAAGGAGACCGCCAATGGATTTCGAGAAATTTACCGATAGAGCCAAGGGCTTTGTCCAATCCTCGCAAATGCTCGCCACGCGTGAGGGACATCCACAGCTGCTGCCGGAGCATCTTTTAAAGGTTCTGCTTGAGGATACTGAAGGGCTTGCCGCAGGCCTCATCGGGCGAGCGGGCGGAAACTCGAAACAGGCCCTCGTTCTGGTTGAAGATGCGCTCGCCAAGCAGGCTAAAGTTTCAGGTGCGGCCGCTCAGCCGCAGGCCAGCCGGGATCTTGTGCGCCTCTTCGACACCGCGCAGAAGATTGCCGTTAAGGCGGGTGATTCGTATGTGACCGTCGAGCGGATGCTGCTTGCTTTGGCGACCGAGAAGGACATGGCAGCGGGCCAGATGTTGGCCAAAGCGGGCGTTACCCCGCAAGCCTTGAACACCGCCATCAATGATTTGCGCAAGGGCCGCACCGCAGACAATGCAACGGCTGAAAACACCTATGAAGCGCTCAAAAAATATACGCGTGATTTAACCCAAGCCGCCCGTGATGGTAAACTCGACCCCGTAATCGGGCGTGATGAGGAAATTCGTCGCGCCATTCAAGTGCTCTCGCGGCGCACGAAAAACAATCCCGTGCTAATCGGCGAACCCGGCGTCGGTAAAACGGCGATTGCGGAAGGGTTGGCGCTGCGCATCGTCAATGGCGACGTGCCTGAGAGTCTGGCGGATAAGAAATTGCTCTCACTCGATATGGGCTCGCTGATAGCGGGCGCCAAATATCGCGGCGAGTTTGAAGAGCGCTTGAAATCCGTGCTCTCGGAAGTCACTTCCGCCGAAGGGGGTATCATCCTGTTCATCGACGAAATGCATACGCTGGTGGGTGCGGGCAAAGCCGATGGGGCGATGGATGCTTCGAATTTGCTCAAACCCGCTCTCGCTCGCGGGGAATTGCATTGCGTAGGCGCGACGACGCTTGATGAATATCGCAAACATGTCGAGAAAGATGCAGCCCTTGCGCGGCGTTTTCAGCCGATTTTTGTGAGCGAGCCGACGGTCGAAGATACAGTTTCCATTTTGCGCGGCTTGAAGGAAAAATACGAGCTTCATCACGGCGTGCGCATTACCGATGCGGCCATTGTTGCGGCGGCGACATTATCCAACCGTTACATCACCGATCGGTTCTTGCCAGATAAAGCCATTGATTTGGTCGATGAAGCCTCTGCCCGTTTACGGATGCAGGTCGATTCAAAGCCGGAAGAGCTCGATGAATTAGACCGCCGCATCGTGCAACTGCGCATCGAACAAGAAGCGTTGAAAAAGGAAACGGATGCGGGCTCGAAAGATCGTCTTGGCAAAATTGAGGTCGAGCTTGCAGGCTTAGAGGAAAAGTCTGCTTCGCTGACGCAACGTTGGAAGTCTGAAAAGGACAAGCTCGGCGCGGCGCAAAAAATCAAAGAGCAATTAGAGCAGGCCCGCACCGACCTCGCCAATGCCCAACGCAAAGGCGAATATCAACGAGCGGGTGAGCTGGCTTACGGCCTGATTCCAGATTTAGAAAAAAAGCTCGCCGCCAATGAGGGTAGCGAAACGGCTGGCGCGATGGTCGCCGAAGCCGTCACCGCCAACGACGTGGCGCAAGTCGTCTCGCGTTGGACGGGTGTGCCGGTTGATCGGATGTTAGAGGGCGAAAAGGACAAGCTCCTCAAAATGGAAAAGGAGATTGGCAAGCGCGTTGTGGGCCAGGAAGAAGCGGTCATCGCCGTTTCCACCGCCATCCGTCGTGCGCGAGCGGGTTTACAAGATCCGCATCGTCCGATTGGGTCCTTCATGTTTTTAGGCCCCACAGGCGTTGGCAAAACCGAACTCACCAAAGCGCTCGCGTCCTATCTGTTCGATGACGAGACCGCGATGGTACGGATCGATATGTCCGAATATATGGAAAAGCACTCAGTCGCCCGGCTGATTGGCGCACCTCCCGGCTATGTGGGCTATGAAGAAGGTGGCGCGTTGACCGAGGCCGTTCGGCGCAGGCCCTATCAGGTGATCTTGTTCGACGAGATCGAGAAAGCGCATCCGGATGTGTTCAACGTGCTTCTGCAAGTGCTTGATGATGGCCGCCTCACTGATGGGCAGGGCCGTGCGGTCGACTTCCGCAACACGCTGATCATCATGACGTCAAACCTCGGCGCGGAATTCTTGGTGCATCAGCCCGAGGGTCATGATTCCGACGAGGTCCGCGAGGAAGTCATGGGCGTGGTGCGCTCGCATTTCCGTCCGGAATTTTTGAACCGCGTCGATGAAATCATCCTTTTCCATCGCCTGAAACGCGACCAAATGGGGGCGATTGTCGATATTCAGATGAAGCGGCTTGACCAGTTGTTGGTCGACCGGAAGATCGTGATCACGCTTGAGCCGGAAGCCCGCGAATGGCTGGCTGAAAAGGGCTATGATTCAGCCTATGGTGCCCGACCGTTAAAGCGGGTGATCCAGAAAAATGTTCAAGATGCATTGGCCGAGCTTATTTTGTCGGGCGCGGTCAAAGATGGCGATGAGGTACCCATCAGCGCCGGGCCGCTTGGCCTGATCATCGGACACCACTCCGTGGGCCTTGAGCGCTCACCTAAGGGCTTAAAATTAAACTAAAAACGAAACTTTAAAGCCGTAAGCGGCCTTCCATAATGGCCGCACGCGTCGCGTGATCGAGCTCACGGTAACGGCCTGATGCCTGATCCAGCCAATGGATGGCTTCAGCCGTTGACGGGGGTTCGATCCCTTCGCGCACCAGTTCAATCTTGCGCAGCTTGAAGGTGCCCGTCATGTCCATCTCGCGCCGGATACGCAGGAATACGGGCCTCGCATGGTGCGGAAGGTTGCGCGCGAGATGGTCCGCCAAGGTATCCAGATCAAGCGCCGTCTCCTCCGAGGGCAAGATGGCGGCCATACCGGCTTTGCCATCCTGTCCGGGAAGCGACACACCGTAGACCGCGCAGGCGGCAACGCCTTGGTGGGTATTGATGGTTTCGGCGACCTCGGAAGTAGCGACATTCTCGCCCTTCCAACGGAACGTGTCACCAATCCGGTCGACGAAGTAAAAATAACCTTCCGTGTCGCGCGTCACGAGATCGCCGGAGCGGAACCATGCATCGCCCTCTTTGAACACATTCCGAAGAATTTTGGCTTCATCCGCCTTTTTATCGGCATAGCCCTCAAACCGATTGGCCGGTGCCATGGGATCATCGATGATTTCGCCGATAATCTCGCCCACTTCGCCGGGCCCACATGGCACGCAATAGCCGCTCGCATCGCGTAAAGGCCGCTCGTTTTCAACATCAAACCGTACAACTTTGACGACGAACCGCTTCTCCGCCCATTTCGGAATTCGGCCAACCGCACCGGGGCGGGAATCGAAATTAAACAGCGCAATATTGCCCTCGGTCGCGCCATAAAACTCGCGGATATGGCGAATACCGAAGCGCTCAGAAAACGCACGCCAAATATCAGGCCGCAAGCCATTGCCACACACGAGGCGTATCCGATGCGTCCGGTCTAACGGACTTTCCGGTGCGTTCACCAAATAGCGGCACAGCTCACCGATATAGAAAAACAGGGTGCAGCCATGCTTGACAATATCCGGCCAAAACTCGCGTACCGAGAATTTCTCGCGGATGAACACGCTGCCGCCTTGCACCAAAACGCCCAATGTCGCGAGAATTCCACCATTGGAATGGTACATTGGCAGGCAATCATAAAGCCGGTCGCCCTCCCCCACTTCCATGACCGATGAAAAACCAAGCGCCATCGCGCTGACGCGATAATGGTTGATGTTAGCGGCTTTCGGTAACCCCGTCGTGCCAGAGGTGTAGATGAAAAGGCACTTATCATCGAGGGTGAGCGTCACCTTTTCGCTTGCCAACAACGCATCGGACGAAAAGCTCATCACGGCCTCATCCGCCCGCGGGGCCTGCATTTCGGTGATGCCATGCATGAACAGCTTTGGTGGATTCTCTAGAAAAGGCAGAGCGCTCTTCCAAGCGTCCAGCAATTCAGCAGCAATAATAGCAATTTTTGGGCCTACGAGGGCGATGGAATGAGCCAATGCCTGCCCCGTTTGGCTGGTGTTGAGCAGGGCTGTCGCCCCGCCCGAGCGGGCCACACCCATCCAGATGGCCAGATATTCGGGTCTGTTCGGCATCAAAAGCGCAACGGTTTCGCCTTTTACAATCCCCTCTGCACGGGCAAATCGCGCGTAGCGATTGGCGCGGCCATTATACTCGCCATAGGTGAAGGTCTCACGGTCCGATACCAGCGCGATGCGATCGGGATGACGGTTGGCGATCTCTTCCATCCGTTCGCACATCGTGCGGTTAGGCGTCGCCTTAATTGGCTTGACGCGATTGAGCGTGCGTAAAGCACCACGCAGATAGGCGAGTTCGCTTTTAGCGCGTCCCAGCAGGCCCATGGGCTTCCTCTTGATCAAGCTCTCGTGTTCTTACTCTCGCCGAAGCGAAAGCGGATTATCAAGCATGGCGGAGCGATCCGGCGTGTCAATCCCCGGTCTGCCCAGAAACGCGTTCCAGAGCCCTTCGACAAAGCTCTGGTCGAGATCCTTGGTGATGAATACTAGGCGCGTGCGGTGGTCTGCATCCGGCCAAGCAGCCAGCGCAACGGGCGGATGAAAGACATGTTGTACGCCGTGCAGAATAATCGGCCTGTCGGGCGTATCGGCCAGTTTGACGATGCCCTTCATCCGCAAAAGCTTTTCGCCATGCGCTGATCGCAACAGCGAAAGGAACATTTCGAAGGCCGAAGACGGGATGGCGTCATCGGTCGACAGGCAAAAGGCGCGGATATGAGCATCGTGCCGGTTCACGTCATGCGCGTGCTGGCCCTTAGGCCCGTCATGGTGGGGGTGATCATGCCCGTGATCATGATGGTCGTGATGATCGTGATAGGCCTCGGCCTGCAACCACCCGGCAACATCCGGGGTCTTGGATGAAAGATCAAATGGTCCGGCACCAATGATAGCGGAGGCCGTTGCCTCGCCCTGCATCGCATCAAGGATGGGGGCAGCCGGATTAAGCGCCCGGAGCCGATCGCAGAGACCAGACGTATCGGCGCTTAAATCGCTCTTTGTCAGCACAATCCGGTCAGCAACCGCCGCTTGCTTAACGGCCTCCATGTGATGGTCGAGCGTTGAAGAGCCATTAACCGCATCGACCAGGGTCACAACGCCATCTAGCGCGTAACGAGCGGCGAGATAGGGATGAGCCAGCAGCGATTGCAGAATGGGGGCAGGATCGGCAAGGCCCGTGGTTTCAATAACGATATGCTTGAATTCGGATATTTTGCCGGTATCCCGCTTCTTCATCAAATCAACAAGCGTATCCACGAGATCGCCGCGAATGGTGCAGCAAAGGCAGCCTGACGCCATCAAAATCATGCCGTCATCGCGCGTTTCAATGAACAGATGATCAAGCCCAATTTCACCGAATTCATTGACGATAACGATGGATTCGGCAAGCGCCGGGTCCTTTAAAAGTCGGTTGAGCAGAGTGGTTTTCCCCGCGCCTAAAAAGCCGGTGATCACGGTCACCGGAACAGGCTGTAGGCTCCCTCTGCCGGTCATCACGCTTTTCTCCGCTCCACAATAACGGTGGCTGTAATCGCCGCTATCACTATGCCCCCGCCAATATATTGAACCGGAGCCAACCGTTCACCTAAGACAATCGCCGACGTAATGGCTGCTACAACCGGTTCAAGACAAAACGCCAACCCCGCAACCGAGGCCGAAATACGTGCCAAGGCCAAAATTTGAAAGCCAAAACCGAGAACATATCCGGCGATGGTAAGCCAGATGGGTACAAACGCCACCATTTGCGTTTCAAGCGTCATCTCAGCGCCTGTCAGCCACACCGTGACCAAGGCGAAGGGCAGCACAATCGCCTGCGTCACAACGACTTTAGAGGCCGTCCCTGTCTGAAGGCAGCGCGTGCCTGAAAAAAACTGGAGCGCAGCGGAAACGCTCGCACCGACCGCCAAAAGTAAACCACGCGGGTCAAGGTTGCCTTCTGCGGTTCCAAGCACCAGAACCACGCCAACGAAAGCGACCAAAACGATGAGCCCCATAGCCAATGTCAGCGGCTTTTTGTCAACAAAAGGGCTC
>CANCAR010000136.1 GCA_947374125.1 Hyphomicrobiales bacterium
GTCATGGTGACCGCTGTCACAACCGTGGTGATGATGCCAAACACCATCGTAACGGCAAACCCGCGAACGGGACCGGATCCTAAAAAGAACAGTATGGCGGCCGCAATAAACATCGTGACGTTGGAATCGATGATCGTTGCAAAAGCCCTCGTGAAGCCTGCATCCAAGGATGCAACAAGACTCCTGCCCTGCCGCGCTTCCTCCCGGATACGCTCGTAGATGAGCACGTTGGAATCAACTGCCGTGCCTATTGTTAAAACAATGCCAGCGATCCCCGGCAGCGTCAGCGTCGTGCCGATCAACGACATCATCGCAAAGATGAGAACCACATGGATCACAAGGGCGATATTGGCGAAGAGACCAAACAGCCCATAGGTGGCCAACATAAAGCCTACCACAAGGAGACCCGCGACATAGGACGCGATTTTGCCGGCATTGATCGAATCTTGTCCTAGGCCCGGGCCAACGGTGCGTTCTTCAACAATCGTCAATGGCGCAGGTAGCGCACCCGCCCGCAACAGGATTGCCAGATTATTGGCTGCTTCAACCGTAAAGCGGCCAGAAATCTGCCCCTGCCCGCCGGTAATCGGGGTTTGGATGCGCGGCGCAGAAATCACCTTGCGGTCAAGCACAATCGCCAGTGCGCGACCGACCGATTCCGTCGTTGCTTGCCCGAACCGCTGTGCACCGCGGATATTGAACTTGAAATTAACAATCGGCTCGCTCGTGCGGCTGTCAAAACCGGGTTGGGCATCGATCAAATCTTCACCCTGTACAATAACCCGCTTTTCGATTTGGAGCTGACCGCCGCCTTCCTCGACCTGCGGCAGCATTTCGACATCCCCCGACGCAGCGCCCGAATCGGCCACCATGCGGAACTCAAGTTGTGCCGTCGTGCCGAGAATATCTTTCAAGCGCTTAGGGTCTTGAAGACCAGGAACTTGAACCAGAATACGATCAACGCCTTGCCGCTGAATATTAGGCTCTGTGGTTCCGAGCGCATCAATACGTCGGCGCAGCACTTCAATGGCTTGATCAATCGCTTTGCGGATTTTGTCGGTTACGCCCTGATCGGTCAACGCTATTGTGATCAATCCATCAGTTTGCTCGGAGAGATCAAACAGAGGGTTTGATCCTCCGCTCAACAGATTAATCGCCGGGCCCGAACTCGTCAGTTCACGCAGCTTAGGTAAGACCCGTTTACGTTCCGCCTCATCAGCAATCCGAACACTCACTCCCTTCGGCAAAACGGCAAGACCACCAGCTAACGCCACCTTTTCTTCGCGTAACACGCGCCGCATATCATCCCGCAGGGTATTCACCTGCGTCTTAACAACGGCACCGCTGTCTACCTCCAACAATACATGCGAGCCTCCTTGAAGATCCAATCCCAGCACAATGGCTTGGCTTGGAATCAACCAAGAAGGCACGAACCCTGGAACATTCGCGCGCAAAGCAGCACGCGTTTCAGGCGACATCAGGCTTGGAGCCGCGTAATAAAAACCGGCAAGGGCCAAGAGGAGAATGGCGGCAATTTTGCCACGGGAATAGCGAAGCATGGGGCTAAAGCTTAATTAAAAGAGCAACCGATCAGGACTTGACCGGCTCACCCTTGCTGCGGACATCGGCAATGGCGGTACGTGACACACGGACCTTCACATTGTCAGCGATTTCAAGTTCAAGTTCGGCTTCATCCGTCACCTTAACAACTTTGCCAATCAGGCCGCCGGTCATGACCACTTGGTCGCCGCGACGCACATTTTTAATCATTTCCTGATGGAGCTTTTGTCGTTTCTGCTGTGGACGGATCATCAAAAAATACATGATCACAAAAATCAATACGAATGGAATGATTTGGATGAGCATATCCGAACCACCCAGCGGCGATGCGCTTTGAGCATAGGCTGGCGTAATCACTTCAAAAACCTCCGTTTAAATTCACCATCCGTAGGCGGATGAAATCGAGGCTTATAAGTCTCGACAATTGGCCGGGACTATAGCCAGACAAACGCAGATTGCAAATGAAAGCCGGCAAAATTACGCCTCGTAAACTGTGGACGCTGATCGGTTTGGTGTTTATGGACAGGTCGTCTATCTTTTCAGGAAGTTTGTGCCATGTCCTTCGAAAATATCACACTGCCGGATGCCGTGGCGGTTGATTTGAAACGAATCGCCGACGCCTTAGAACGGTTAGCGCCGAAGCTAAAGCCAGCAACCGATTTATCGGTCGCAAATGCCTTTGTATGGCAACCGGAGAAGGGTGCGCTTTCGCCGGTGCCGCGTGTTAATCGGGTCGAAATGGCGCTCTTGCGCGGCATAGACCGCGTCCGCGATCAGTTGAATGACAATACCGAGCGCTTCGCCCGGGGACTGCCTGCCAATAATGCTCTCTTATGGGGCGCTAGGGGCATGGGCAAATCCTCGCTTGTTAAAGCCGCCCACGCATCGGCTATTGCCAAGCTCGATGGCCATGCGGATATTTGGCCCCTGAAACTGGTTGAGATACATCGCGAAGACATCGAAAGTCTACCAGCCCTGATGGCACTCATGCGCGATGCGAAATGCCGTTTCATCGTGTTTTGTGATGATCTATCGTTTGATGGGAACGATACCTCCTACAAATCACTCAAAGCGGTTCTCGAAGGCGGCATCGAGGGAAGGCCCGATAATGTCATCTTCTACGCGACCTCTAACCGTCGCCATCTCTTACCTCGCGATATGATGGATAATGAACGTGGCACCGCGATTAATCCGGGCGAAGCGATTGAGGAAAAAGTTTCACTCTCAGACCGCTTCGGCCTCTGGCTCGGCTTTCACAAATGCAGCCAAGACGAATATCTCGAAATGGTACGGGGCTATGCAACCCATTACGGGATTAAGGTCGACACAGCAGCGCTTGAGCACGAGAGCCTTGAATGGTCGACGACTCGCGGTTCGCGTTCCGGACGCACAGCGTTCCAATTCATACAAGACTTAGCTGGCCGCATGGGGTTACGGTTAGACTAAAAAAGAAGGCGACCTAAGCGGCCGCCTTCAAAACCGTTACCAATTTATCAACCAATCAATCTTCGCTAAGGTGTTCAACCGGATCAACCGGCACCGAACCCTTGCGCAATTCGAAGTGTAGTTGCGGCGCCGACACATCCCCCGATTGACCGGATAGTGCGATCACCTGTCCGCGCTTAATATCGTCACCGCGTTTGACTTTGATTTCACTATTATTGCCGTACACTGAAACCCAGCCATCAGAATGGCGGATCATAACCAAATTGCCAAATCCTTTGACCTCGCTACCGGCATAGGCAACCACACCAGCCTCAGCCGCCTTGATGGGTGTTCCTTGTGGTAGCGAAATGTTGATCCCAGAACTCTTAACGCCATTCTTATCGCCAAATCCCTGAATGACACGGCCCCTAGCAGGCCAGCGGAAACCAGCAGCAACCGTTGCCTTTGCCGAATCCGCTAACGCTGGAGTTAGACCCGTATTGGACGGAGCTGAATTTTCGAGCGAAGCAACTTGCGCAGGACTCGTCGCCTCTGGAACTTGGGCCGATTTCTTCGCCGGTTGCTTAGTAGCCGCTGGCTCGGCTGTCGCTGGCGATTGCGGGGAAAGCGACACTGTTTTGGTCGTAGGCTGAGCTTTTGCCTTTGAAGGCGTTAACGCACCATCGGCAACATAGACAGGAATTACCAATTTAGCTCCACGCGGCGGCTTAGCATTTGGTGACAACCCATTGGCCCCACGGATGGCATCCTCTGGGACACCATAACGCTCCGACAAAGTAGCGATCGTTTCGCCATTTCCGAGCGTTACCTCTGATCCACCTTCAGCAACCCATTTACCCGTACCGGATGATGCAGAAACCGGCTTAGCGTTTTGGGGGATAGCAAAAGGTGCAGCCTCAGTTGACTTCAATGCCGTTTTAGACGGATCATTGACAGGCGCCTGAGACGCTGAAGCCTTTGAAGCCGGAGGATTAAGCGGGGCCTGATCCGTGATCGATGCCGGTGCGAAATTCGGTGATTCAAGTGGAGCAGATGAAATCGTACCGTCCCCGGTAGGCGCAACAGGCGACACCATTACATCGCTGTCACCACCCGCAACCGGTTTTGTTTTGCTTGAAAGCGAGCCCGTTACAGGTGGCTCAAACCGAGCTGAACCAGAAAACGGATTCGGAACTGGCGTCTCTGACATGCGGACCACATCTGTACCGCAACCCGTCAGTAAGACGCAAAGACCGCACGTAGATAAAAAGCGAAGTGCGAACCGAGAATACACGGGAGACCTCCAAAACATATCGAAACAGCGACTCAGCCGTAACCCCAACATTAAAGCTCTGTTTAGGTTAAGAAGTTCTTAGTTCCCGTTGAATGTGTCGGATTTGTGCCGTCAAAGAACTTCTGACAGACCAGTTAACATCGTTGGTAAGTCGAGTTGTCCAAAATGATCCATCTCGACCGAGCGATTACCTTCCGAACGCCGCCAACGGGTGAGTTCAGTAATTCGCCCTACCCGAAGAACGCCGACCAAAGCACCCCCCGGCGTTAACTGGTCTAAAAAGGGTTCTATTGCACCCTCAACGGCACAATGAACGATGATCCGATCAAATGGCCCCTCGGCGATCAAGCCACGCGACCCATCGGCCTGCCGAACGCTGATATTAGCCAGGCCCAGCCGCTCGAAACGAGTCTTAGCTGCTTCTGCCAATGATCGATATCGCTCGAGTGAAATAACGCTCAAACCAATATGGCTTAAAAGTGCTGCGGAATAGCCGGAGCCCGTTCCTACTTCTAGTATTCGGTCACTCGATGATGCGCCAAGGGCTGCCAGCATACGCGCCAAATTTCCCGGGGACGTTTGCGATTGGCCACAAGCTATCGGTAACGCAATGTCCTCATGGACTAAATCGGCATAATGATGACCGACAAATTCAAGCCGAGATACCCGCTCAAACGCGCGCAGCGTTGCCGTATTAAGAACACCACGCGCCCTTAGGCCTAAAAGAAAGGACATGGTTGACTCAGGGCTTTGAACCTTGCTCGCCACGCGTCAGGCCTTTTTCAAAACAGTTCCGCGTATTCCGTCAAAGTTGGCTCATCGGTCAAATCCAACCGTAACGGCGTGACCGATATCCGATGATCGGCGATCGCCTCCAAATCCGTTCCATGACCGGGGACAGATTTACCGCGGCCAAAAGCAATCCAATAATAAGGGTTACCGCGCCCATCAAAACGTTCGTCAATGCGAAGCAAATCTTGTTGCCGCTGACCCTGAACGGCAACATTGGTTCCACGAACTTCTTCGGGCAAACAATTTGGGAAGTTGATATTGACCAAAACGTTTTTCGGAATTCCTTTTTTCAGGATCTTCTGGATGATGCCGGGTGCATGCGTCTCGGCGCAATTCCAATGCAATGCCTTTAACGTCTCAGCTCCATAGCACTGCGATAACGCAATGGAGGGAACGCCAAGGATCGTACCTTCAATGGCCGCTGCCACGGTTCCGGAATAGGTCACATCTTCCGCAACATTTTGGCCGCGGTTCACACCTGACAGAATCAGATCCGGCTTCCGGTCGAGAACGTGCCGAACGGCCATAATCACGCAATCCGTCGGCGTTCCGCGAACCGCGAAGCGCTGGACGCCCGACTGGCGCAGCCGAAGCGGATCGTTCAAAGAGAGCGAATGAGCAACCCCAGATTGATCGGTTTCGGGCGCAACGACCCACACATCATCCGATAGGGTACGAGCAATTGCTTCGCAAATGGCAAGCCCGGGCGCATGAATGCCGTCATCATTGGTCACTAAAATGCGCATTTCAACCTACCTTCTCGATTTTTTTAACGCCACCCATATAAGGCAACAAGACATCCGGCACGGTGACGGAGCCATCGGCGTTTTGATAATTTTCTAAAATGGCAACCAGCGTCCGGCCAACCGCCAAGCCAGACCCATTCAAGGTGTGGACAAACCTGTTAGCCTTGCCGTCGGCAGATTTAAACCGAGCATTCATTCGTCGGGCTTGGAATTCACCGCACACCGAGCAAGATGAAATCTCGCGATACATCCCCTGCCCCGGCAACCAAACCTCGATGTCATAGGTCTTTTGCGATCCAAATCCCATATCCCCGGTGCATAACAACATGACACGATAAGGCAAACCGAGCTTTTGCAAAACCATTTCGGCCGAGCGCGTCATATGTTCATGTTCGGCGATCGATTGCTCGGGTGTTGCAATCGTTACCAATTCAACCTTTTGGAACTGATGTTGCCGGATCATACCTCGCGTATCACGACCGGCTGCTCCTGCTTCGGCGCGGAAGCAATGTGTTAAAGCGGTCACACGCAAGGGAAGCTCTTTTTTTTCCAAAATGCTTTCACGGACCAAATTAGTCAGTGAAACTTCTGCCGTTGGGATGAGCCAATAGTCTGGTAAAACACGGAAAAGATCATCAGCAAATTTCGGTAACTGGTTGGTCCCAAAGACCGCATGATCTTTTACTAGCAACGGCGGATTCACTTCCATATAGCCGTTCTCGCTCGTATGAAGATCGAGCATAAATTGCCCAATAGCGCGCTCAAGCCTCGCCAATTGCCCTTTGTTTATAACAAACCGTGCGCCTGACATTTTGGCGGCAGCCTCGAAATCCATCAGGCCCAGTGCTTCGCCAATTTCAAAATGCTGTTTGGCCTCAAAACCCAGCGGCTTCGGTGTACCCCACTCCCGGACAAGCACATTCCCATGTTCATCGGCACCAACGGGTACACCGTCCAAAGCCGTATTCGGAATCGCGGCGAGATCCGTATCGAGCTCCGCAATCAACGACTTCTCTAGCGCCTCAGCTTGCGTCAGTTTCTCTTTCAGTGAAGCAACTTCTGTTTTTAAGGCATCTGCGCGGGCCTGATCCTTCGCGGCCATCGCATGCCCAATTTCCTTAGATAAGGCATTGCGGCGCTCTTGAGCGGATTGCGAGATCGCAATCGCTGCTCGACGTTCATCGTCTTTCGCCAGAAGGCGCGCCGACAAAGGTTCAGCCTTGCGGTTAATCAAACCTTGGTCAAAATGCGCTGCGTTTTCCCTAATCCAACGAATATCATACATGAGAAGCCCTGCCTAACTCGTTTGCTAATCACGGAAAAAACAGATCAAGCGTCGTTTCGTTCCGCTTCATCCTTCGCCCGCTGTTTTTCGACGATTCGCACAGCGAAGATAGATAGTTCGTAAAGCAGCAAGGTTGGGATAGCGAGCGACATTTGGCTGATCACATCAGGCGGAGTTAGCACCGCAGCAATCACAAAAACCAACACAATCGCGTAACGTCTTTTGTCGCGCAAAAACTGGGCATCAATAAACCC
>CANCAR010000137.1 GCA_947374125.1 Hyphomicrobiales bacterium
GACGGCGTCGTCGCGGATGATCGTTCCGGCATGGGATAGCCCAACAATCCGATCGGCCAGAGTGCTTTCGAGCTTGCCAATCGCCTCGCCAGCCGAACCGACGACATTTTGGACAGAAAGGCTTGCCTCAGCCAGTTTCTCAAGGGTTACCAACGTTTCCGTTTGAATTTTATCGGTCGTTTGGGTCAAGGTGCGAACGGCATTATCGCCAACGTCACTGATAGACTGCGTGACGTTCGTCGCATGGGCACGGAGTGTGTCGACGAGCCCGGTGCCGTGATTATCGAGCACATTCGAGAGCTTGTCGATGACGGTATCCACCGCGCCGGATATCGCTGAGGTTTGTCCCTCTAGCGTTTCGCTAAACCGTGTGCTTTGGCCGTCAATAACGGTGCCAATCGTCTCCAATCTGGCAACGATATTTTCTTCAAAGTTTTTCACCTGGCTATCGAGCGTGCCAGCAATTTCAAGCGCGCGCTCACCAAGGATTTCGTTAATTTCGGTAGCACGAACCGCTAGCATCTGCGTGACGCGCTCGGCACGGTCTGTGAGGACGCGACCGAGTTCGGTCGTGCGGGTTTCGATCGTCGCTCCGATCATAGCATTGCTTTGTGACAAAGTGCGCTCGATTTCGGTGGCGCGCTCAGACATAGAATCGACAAGCGTTGTCGTTCGATCCGCTATGCCTTGGTCGACACGAGTAAACATCGCGTCGATGCCCTCGGCAACAGCCATGCTCTTGATTCGCGAATTTTCTTCAATCGCCTCTAGTTGCTTTTCAATAATACCGGCGGCGTTTCGCGCCTGCTCGGACAAGCGATCAGATAGAGCCTTACCTTCGGTCGAGAAGAGGTGTGCCACTTCGCCAAGGCGGGCTTCGATCGACGTTGTGAAGGTCGTCGAATTATGCTCGATCCGGTCAGCCAACTCTCGTCCATTGGTTTCAAGTACAGACTCGAGCTTTGTAAGATTATCGGTAATCGTAGTGTTGATTTGTGTACTGCGACCAAGAATATTCGTTTCGAAATCGGAAAGTCGACGATAAAGCGACTCGCTAAGCGCGCCGCCCTTTACAACCACTGTCTTCTCGAATGCCTCGATTTGGCCAGAAAGTGTCGTGTTAATTCGGGCGCCACCCTGATCAAGAGTGGCTGTAATTTCACCCAAATAGGACGAAAGATTGCGGTCGAGGGCTGTAGCGCCATCGCGGATAGTCGCCTCGAGCGACGCAACGCGGCTGCCGATGGACTGGTCTATGCGGGTCGCATAGCCCACGAGATTGGTCTCAATCATCTCGGCATTCCGCGAAAGGCTCGTCTCGAGCAGGCTCGTCCCTGTCATGAAGGATGCGGACACGGCGGTGATTTTGTCGCCAATCATACTATTAAAGATATCGCTTGCCTCCGATAGCGAGGTTTCAAGCGTGACAACATGCTGGGACAGGCTGCGCTGAATGGTTTCTGCTCCGCGACCAATGGTGCGATCAACCGTTGAAACACCTGTTGCAAGCGTAGAGGCCAGCGTTTCGATTCTGCCTTCAAGCGCGGCGTCGATTGATTTTCCGACGTCTTGCAGGTTGGTTTCAATGCGCGACAGATTGTTTCCGAGACGCAGATCAATTTCTTCGGTTGCACGACCAAGATTGGTCTCAATCCGGGTAGAATGTGCCCCAAGCCGTGAATCGAGGGATTGGCCTATTTCCTGAAGGTTGGTCTCGATGCGCGTAATATGCGTGCCGAGCTTGGCATCCATTGTGATGCTCGCGCCTGTAAGGCTGTCATCAATCCGGTTCAAATGTCCGGCCAGATTGGAATCAAGCTTCTCGGTTGCATTTCCGACCGTCGCCTCAATCGTGGCGGCGCGTTCAGATAAGATCGTTCCCAGCCGCAGGGTTTCTGACGAAAGGTCGTCAATGAAACTACCCGCTGTTTCTGACATGCGCGAACGAATGGCTTCGGCCTCGCGACCCATATCATCGCGAATGCGTTCCGATTGCGATGTAATAATGCTTGTTACATCGTTTAACCCGTCCGAGAATACGGTGCGTGATTGCGCAAGCTTGTCATCCATAATGACGGCCAGACGCGTTGCACTATCGTCAAATGTCCGCTCAATGGCTTCCGATTGACGAGCGAGCGATGCACGAATGGTTTCACCCGATGTCAGAATGTTGGCTGCAAAGGTTGATGATCCATCGGCAATCCGATCGCCTGCCTTTTCTGCTGACGATTCAATGGCTTGCACCATATCTTCTGCACGCGATACGAGCTCGGTCGTCAAAGCGGCGCCCGTTGAACTCAGCTTTTCAGCAACCGCATCAGCTTTGTTCGACAGGGTTACAACGATGTTTTCGCCCACATTGGCGATACGGCTCGTAATGTGATCGTTGGCATTGCCGAGGTTTCGAAGGAGATCATCGCCCTTGTCTGACAACACGCTGATGAGCGATTCACCGGTTCGACCAAGCGTGGTCGCTATGCTGCTGGTCTTCGAATCGATAGCGTAAGCCACCTTCTGGCCAGCATCTTCGACCAGAGATGTAATGCGGTTCATGGCCGAGTCGATTTCACGGCCCAAATGCTCGTGGGTCGTCAAGATGGAGGAGCGGATCTGATCGGCGTTCGATGCAATTGCGTCACGTTGCAATGACAACTCGTCGATGAGGGCACGAATGCGGATTTCGTTTTGACCATAGGCGCGCTCAAGCGTCGCAATTTCATTATGAACCATGGTTTCAAGTTCGCTGGCACGCGCCACCGCGCGCTCCATACCATCGCCCATCGCAGCTACTTCACGGCGCACCACTTGGGACAGGCTGACAACGGCTTCTGCACTCGACGATTCAGGCTCGGCTAACCGCAAGGCAACTTGGGCCATGGATTGAGCCACAACCTGCATTTCTCGCGCCCGAACCGAGGCCAAGGCCAAGGCAAAGAAGATAATGACCGGCAAAAGGCTGGCGAAGACAATGTAAGGGGCCAGTGCATTCATGCCTTGAATGAGCTGAGGCGAGCCTGCAGTCGATGTTGACCACATCGCATAGCCCGCAATTCCGAGCCAAACGATGGAAGCCGCGGTTGCTGTCAAATAGGATTGACGCGATGAGCGCTTTTGCAGTGCCTGAAGGATTTCGCCGACGGCGCGACGATCATCATTGGCAGGTTGGCCTGGCGTGGTCCGCGGCGCATCGTCGTTTTTGGGGCGATCAGATGATGAGCGTTCTCGGCGGCTTGCGGTTTCAGATGAACGCGACCGTGTGGCTTGTTCAGACGCGGCTGCTTCGGTGCGCGGCAGGCGCTTTTTTGAACTCGCCGAGGCATCCGATGTTTCTTCATCAGTTGTCTCATTCGGCGTTCCATTGATCGAAATGTTCAGCGCCTCTTCAATTGCAGAGAGCGCGGCCTCAGCCGAATCCGATACTTTTTGCTGCGTCGCCATTATATGCCTCAGCGGTTCCGGACAATTCCAGACATAACCCGATTATCGGGCATTTTAACAACCTGTTGTAAAAAAGCATACCCATACGGGAGGGAGATTGAAAACAGCGTTAACGGTCGGGAAACCATATGCTTTACGATCCCAAAATCCCGGTTATTGCGAGGATAAGATTTCCATTATGCCGTTTTCCTCTCGTCAAGACAATGCTGTTCCGATAATTAGCTGATGATACGAGGCTGTCGTGCTTCGGGTAATTGGTAATGAGGATACGATGGCAAAACTTCAGTTTGTCGATTTTGGCGGTATGGTTAGGACAGTCGAGGCCGCTGTGGGCTCGACGGCTATGGAAGCGGCTATCAAAAATGGTATTCCCGGTATTGAAGCGGAATGCGGTGGAGCCTGTGCTTGCGCCACGTGTCATGTCTATGTGGATGATGCTTGGCAGACGGCAGTGGGTGCACCAACAGCCATGGAAGAAGACATGCTGGATTTTGCCTATGATGTGCGGCCCAATTCCCGTCTTTCCTGCCAAATCAAAATAACCGATCAACTTGACGGGGTGATCTTACATACACCTGAACGCCAAGCGTGATCTTTGCGATTATTCTTTGAACGGTAAGCTAATGACCCCAACGATATCCACGGATGCTCTGATTGTTGGCGCGGGGCCCGTGGGCCTTTTCGCGGTATTTGAGCTGGGCCTTCTCGACATCAAAACGCATCTTGTGGATATTTTGCCAAAAATTGGCGGACAATGCGCTGAACTTTATCCGGAAAAGC
This sequence comes from Hyphomicrobiales bacterium, assembly GCA_947374125.1. Classification (GTDB taxonomy): domain Bacteria; phylum Pseudomonadota; class Alphaproteobacteria; order Rhizobiales; family Beijerinckiaceae; genus CAIUPE01. The sequence goes on from CANCAR010000137.1 coordinate 4,219, forward strand.
CGATTTACGATATTCCAGGTTTTCCTTCGGTAACGGGGCAGGGGCTGATTGATAATCTCTTGAAACAGATCGAGCCGTTTCATCCGGAGTTTCACCTTTCCGAGATGGTGGCCTCTGTCGAGAGTATAGGCAGCGCAGAAGCGCCGCTTTTTCGGGTGATCACGGATGCAGGGACGGTCTTTGAGACGAAAACTCTAGTGATCGCCGCGGGTGGCGGCTCGTTTCAACCGAAGAAGCCCCCTATCCCCGGTATTGAGACTTATGAGGAAAAGAGCGTTTTTTATGCCGTTCGACGCATGGAGGATTTGCGCGACCGCGATGTTTTGATCGTTGGCGGCGGGGATTCCGCGCTGGATTGGACGCTTAATCTACAAAAAGTTGCTCGCCGGGTGACGCTGATGCATCGCAGAGATGAGTTTCGCGCTGCACCGCATAGCGTTGAGCAAATGCGTGCACTGGTGGCTGGCGACCAAATGGATTTAAGGATAGGGCAAGTGACCGGCTTAGGCGGCGAAGGCGGAAGATTATCGCGCGCCATTTGCCGCGGGAATGACGGAAGTGAATTCGAAATCGTCTGCGATGCCATGCTGCCTTTTTTCGGACTGACCATGAAACTCGGCCCGATTGCCGATTGGGGTCTGGCGCTCGATGAAAATCTCGTGCCTGTCGACACCGAGAAATTCGAAACATCGACACCCGGCATTTTTGCGATCGGGGATATTAATACCTATCCGGGCAAGCTGAAGCTTATCTTATCGGGCTTCCATGAAGGCGCGCTCGCGGCTCAAAAGGTGTTTCGCTATATCAATCCCGATAAGCGACTGACTTTTCAGTATACGACCTCTTCCTCAAGCCTTCAGAAGAAACTCGGCGTTAGCGGCACCTAAAGGACTGCTCATCCGGGTTTATGATCCAGATCAAGGCAAAATGTTTCATCCTCAAGCAAGGTTTGGCTGGCGCTTAGGTGGTGCCCAAATCAACGTTTGCAGGAGTTCCTATGTTCACATCGATCGTTGTTCCGGTTGATCTTTCGGAAATGGATGTCTCGCAACCCGCGCTTGAGCGAGCGGTGGCGTTGGCTTCCATGACGAACGCATCGCTTCATCTTGTTTATGTCAGATCCTTGCTTCCGGTCACATTCATGGAATATGTCCCGCCCTCATTCGATGAAGAACAGCAAGTCGATTGCGAATTGCGGATGAAAGAATTGGTTGGAAAGCTCCCGCTCTCGGATAAATCGAAAGTCACAACTTCCGTCCGGATGGGCTCGGTTTATAATGAAATATTGGCTGAAGTTGAAAAGATGAAAGCTGACTTGATCGTGATCGGCTCCCACCGCCCAGCGATGTCGACCTATCTTCTTGGATCAAACGCGACGACAATCGTCCGGCACGCCCCATGCTCGGTTATGGTGGTTCGCTCACCGGCGAAATAGCCTAACGATCTCGGTCGATGTCGATAACGCGGTATTCTACGTCAATCGATGTAGGCTGTGTCGCATTGCTTGTGCGTTTAAGGGCACGCCGGATACGCCAACGGACATACAGAGCGCCCGCGAAAACGATAGGGGTCAATACCAGCAAAATGCTGGCACTCAATAGAAATAGGCCGACACCCAACGCGCCTGCGATAATGGCCGTGACGACTACCGCCCAGCTCGGAATGTTGATCGCACCGGCTGCGCGAAAGGGGGCGGATTGATGGGGCTTAAAGGGGTCGGACATAATACTTCGCCAAGTTTGATCGTGCATAAACCGTGCACGGCTTTCAAATGGCGATGATCAATACCATTTGCAACATGCTGTGGATCGAACACTGCCTAGCTTGTTCATCTATCTGCGTTCGAATACCGTAAGCAAATGCGTCGATTAATCCTATTTCGCCATGGCAAAGCCGTTCCACACGATTCCGCGCCAGATTTTGAGCGCGGTCTAACGGCGCGCGGCATGAACGACAGTGCGGCAATGGGCCGATATTTGGCGACAGAGCAAATCTTTCCTGATCTAGCGCTGATTTCACCCTCTTCCCGAACGGTAATGACGTGGCAATCCGCTAAGGTCGCGTTTGGCACGGTTGATGAACGCTTTGACAAGACGCTTTATTTGGCAAGCGCCGATGGGTTACTCCGGCAGATACAGGTCGTGCAGGATAGCGTCATGACGTTGATCCTAGTGGGACATAATCCGTCACTTCATGATCTATCGCTTGAACTCGCTGGCTTCGGCGACCGTTACGCCTTAGCGCGGCTGAAAGAGCACATGCCAACAGCTGCGATCGTCGTGTTGGATTGCGATATCGATCACTGGTCTGACCTTGCGGCTCGATCTGCGCGGCTTGAGCGGTTTCGTACGCCTGATCGTGCTGATGATCCTGCTTGATGCTGATCGGCCTTTGACCTGACTCGGCAAAAATTTCCGGTTTATGTGGTCTATTTTGCCGGGTCGCTAAATTGCCTCGAAAAATTGTTACGGAAAAACAATGCCGTTGTGGTGGCATCCCACTTGCGTTGACCTTTCTTGAATGTGCGCCACTCGGTGGTGCTTTCTGGATAACGGTATAACGAAAGGAACTGTGTCATGGGTATTTTTGGAGCGATGCAAACGGCGGTCTCTGGTATGCAAGCGCAAGCTTATGCGCTCAATAACATTTCCGGAAACATCGCGAATTCCCAGACGATCGGGTACAAGCGGATTGACACTAGCTTTCAGGATCTGGTGCCTGACCTAGCCCTGTCATCGAGAATTACCGGTGGTGTTAGCGCAGCATCCTCGGCAACAAACAATGTCGCGGGTTCTTTCAAGTCTACGGGAGTTAACTCCAATATTGCTCTTTCTGGGGATGGCTATTTTGCCGTAAGCTCAAAAACCGCCACGGCCTCAGGTGTAGCCTCGTTTTCAAGCACACCAAATTTTTCTCGACGCGGCGATTTTTCGCTCGACAAGGATAAAAACCTCGTCAACGGCGCGGGTTATTATTTGATGGGGTATGCTGTTGACTCGGTATCAGGAATGGTCAGCGCTGGTGTTCCCGCTACTATTCAGATCCCAACCGCGGATATGGCACCGAAAGCAACCAAAGACGTTACTTATCAGGGAAATTTGCCGACACTACCATCCAATCCCACAAACACCGCAAAT
>CANCAR010000138.1 GCA_947374125.1 Hyphomicrobiales bacterium
TTTCCGGCCAATGCCAAGCGAGGCAATAGCCGCCTCGTCGCGGGTGGTTAGGTCAAGCGACCCGTCAAACACCACCGTGCCATTATCGGGGCGCGTTTTGCCGGTCACAACATCCATCATGGTGGTCTTGCCCGCACCATTCGGCCCGATGATAGCCCGCAATTCACCGCGCCCGACAACAAAGGAAAGATCGTTCAATGCACGGAACCCATCAAAGCTGACGCTGACCGCATCGAGATACAGAATGGAATCGGTGAGGTCCGTGCTCATGCCGCACCTCCCTCGCTGCGACGACCGAACCGCGATGCAAACGCCCCGATAATGCCCTTGGGCAGAAACAGCGTGACCAGAATGAACAAAGCCCCAAGCCCATACAGCCAAAACTCGGGGAATGTGCCCGTCAGCCAAGTTTTGGCAAAATTCACCAAAACAGCCCCAAGCGCCGCGCCAACCAAGGTGCCTCTACCGCCAACGGCCACCCAGATGACCGCCTCAATCGAATTCGAAGGCGCAAATTCAGAAGGGTTGATGATGCCCACCTGCGGCACATAAAGCGCACCCGCAATGCCTGCCATGGCCGCCGACACGACGAAGACCAAAAGCTTATAGTGCTCGACCCGGTATCCCAGAAATCGGGTGCGGGATTCTGCATCGCGAATGGACGCCAGAACTTGCCCGAAACGGGAGACAACAATCGCGCGCGCCACCAAAAATCCAAGCGCCAAAGACACCGCTGTCAAACCAAACAAAGCCGCACGCGTCGTTGGCGCTTGCACCGATAGTCCGAGAATATCCTTAAAATCGGTCAGCCCATTATTACCGCCAAAGCCCATATCATTCCGGAAAAATGCCAGCAGAAGCGCGTAGGTGAGGGCTTGCGTGATGATCGAAAGATAGACGCCCGTGACCCGCGAGCGAAACGCAAACCATCCGAACACCAGCGCCAATAGCGAGGGAACAACAACAACCATCGCGGCGGCATAGGCAAAATGGTCAAAGAAAACCCACGTAAACGGTAGTTCCTTCCAATTCAGAAACACCATGAAATCCGGCAAAATGGGATCGGCATAGACCCCACGCGCGCCGATCTGCCGCATCAGATACATGCCCATCGCATAGCCGCCCAACGCGAAAAACGCGCCATGGCCGAGCGAGAGAATACCGCAATACCCCCAGACCAAATCAAGAGCTACGGCTAACAGCGCATAGGCTAGATATTTGCCCCATAGAGAGACGAGATAGGTCGGGATATGAAAGGCAGAACCCTCCGGAACCGCGAGGTTGAGAACCGGCACAAGAATGGCAATCACGACCAAGAGGATTACAAAGCCAGTCGCCATCCGATCAAATTTGCGGAAGAAAAACGCGATCATGAATCTACCGCCCTTCCCTTCAGTGCGAACAGCCCACGCGGGCGGCGTTGGATGAACAGAACAATGACAGCGAGCAGGATAATCTTACCAAGAACCGCGCCTGCCAGCGGCTCGAGAAACTTATTCGCGAGCCCCAAGCTCAAAGCCCCCAACAGCGTGCCCCAGAGATTGCCAACACCACCGAAGACGACGACGAGGAAGCTATCAATAATGTAGGATTGCCCGAGATTGGGCGACACATTGTCGATCTGCGACAGCGCGACGCCTGCAATCCCGGCCACACCCGAGCCAAGTGCAAAGGTGAGCGCATCCACAACCGGTGTCCGAATGCCCATCGCCGCCGCCATGCGTCGATTTTGGATCACGGCCCGCATTCTAAGGCCCAATGAGGTGCCCTTCATCACACCAAGCAACGCAAAAAACACCACCAGACTGAACACAATGATCCAAAGGCGGCCAAAGGTAATCTGAAATCCGCCAAGGTCCCAAACACCAGCCATATAGGAGGGAGCACCCACTTCCCGGTTATTCGCACCAAAGACGGACCTAACAGCCTGTTGCAGAACGAGGCTAACGCCCCACGTCGCCAAAAGGGTTTCAAGCGGGCGACCATAAAGATAGCGGATGACGAGCCGTTCGATCAGCAGACCCACCAGTGCCGAAACACCAAAGGCGAGAGGAATAGCAATCGGCAGCGACCAATCAAACAGGCCCGGTGCCTTGGTGCGGATCACTTCCTGCACCACAAAGGTCGTATAGGCCCCCAACATCACCATTTCGCCATGCGCCATATTGATAATGCCCATCACGCCAAAGGTGATGGCAAGCCCGATGGCGGCAAGCAACAGAACAGAACCGAGGGATAGCCCATACCAAGCATTTTGCGCGGTTGAAAGCAACGCAAGCCAGCGCTCAATTCCTTTCGCCGCCAGTTTCGCTGCCGAGACGATGTTCACGGTTGCGTTGGCTTCCGTCACGCTTCCCAAGAGCGCGAGTGAATCTTGATCCCCTCTTTCGCCGAGCCGTTCTACCGCCTTAACGCGGTCCGCTTCCGGAGCGTCCGTCTTCAGTAATAAAACCGCCGCGCGCGCTTCTTCAAAATGGCGCCTAACAACCGGATCAGCTTCCTTGCCGATGACGGCATCAAGGGCGGCGAGCGTGTTGGCATCGCGGGATTTAAATACGGCTTCTGCGGCCGCAATGCGCTTTTGCGGATCGGACGACATCAAGGTCATTGATCCTAACGCCGCTTCAAGCGCGCGACGCACTCGGTTATTGAGTTTTACGGATTTGAGGCCCGAAGGCGCTTCGGCCGGTGCGGTATTCGTCGCGGCATCAATCCATCTGCCTGAGGGATCCTTGATGAACAAGGCTTTATCGGATGGCCGATAGCTCAGCCTTGAATCGGCCAAGGCATTCAAAACAGCCTCAGATACCGACAACCCACTGGCAGCCAATGCTGCGACACCGGCTTCAATATCGCCATAATTATCCGTCGCCAACCGCTTAAGCACCAACGATGCATCGTCCGCCCGAAGGGGTGCAGCGGCAAGCACTACCCATCCGATCAACACGCTCATAAGGATCATAAAGCGGCGAGACATGGCGGCAAATCGACCCGTTCAGTTCAAATGGAAAAATGAGAAAAAAGGAGCGGGCGGCTCGCTGAACCGCCCGCAACCATGAAAGGATTAGATCAGCCTTTGCCGCCACACTTGCCGGTCTTCACGTTGAAGTTGCCGCAAGAAAGGGGCGCACGCCAATCCGCAATCAGATCTTTTGATCCTTCGAGGTAAGGCGACCATTCATTCGCCACCACCGTTCCTGGCGTTTGCCACACCGTGTTAAACTGGCCATCAGCTTTGATTTCGCCGATCAACACAGGCTTGGTGATGTGGTGGTTCGGCATCATGGTGGAGAGACCACCCGTCAGGTTAGGAACGGAAACACCAACCATCGCGTCGATGACAGGGGTAGCATCGGTCGTACCAGCCTTTTCAACGGCCTTCACCCACATGTTAAAGCCGATAACGTGAGCTTCCATTGGGTCATTCGTCGTGCGCTTCGCGTTTTTGGTATAGGCCTGCCATTTGCCGATAAATGCCTTGTTTTCAGGGACATCAACCGACTGGAAATAGTTCCACGCGGCCAAATGACCAACAAGCGGCTTGGTATCGATGCCGGCGAGTTCTTCTTCACCCACCGAGAAGGCAACGACCGGAATGTCGGTTGCCTTAATCCCTTGGTTGCCGAGTTCCTTATAGAAAGGAACGTTCGCGTCACCATTAATGGTCGATACAACGGCGGTCTTTTTACCCGCCGAGCCAAACTTTTTGACATCAGCAACAATCGTCTGCCAGTCCGAATGACCGAATGGCGTATAGTTGATCATGATGTCTTCTGGCTTCACGCCCTTTGCCTTGAGATAGGCTTCCAAAATCTTGTTGGTCGTGCGTGGATAAACATAGTCGGTGCCTGCAAGAACCCAGCGCTGAACCTTCTCGTTCTCCATCAGATAATCAACGGCAGGAATAGCCTGCTGGTTAGGGGCGGCACCCGTGTAGAAGATATTCTTCGAGGACTCTTCGCCCTCATATTGCACAGGGTAGAACAGCACCGAGTTCAACTCTTCAAACACCGGCAGAACCGATTTACGGGACACGGAGGTCCAGCAGCCAAAGGTTGCCACGACCTTGTTCTTGGTGATCAACTCGCGCGCTTTCTCAGCAAAAAGCGGCCAGTTCGATGCTGGATCAACAACGACGGCTTCAAGCTTCTTGCCCAGCACGCCGCCCTTCTTATTCTGCTCGTCGATCAAGAAGAGCATGGTGTCTTTCAAAGTGGTTTCCGAAATCGCCATCGTACCCGAGAGCGAATGCAGAATGCCGATTTTAATGGTGTCTTCGGCTTTTGCCGCGACCGTTGCCAAGAGACTGCCCGCGACAAGCGCTGAGGCTGCAAAACGAGAAAGTAACCGATTCATGGAAATCCCCTTCCAATTAGATTTGGTACTCACCTCCTAACGCAAGGCGTATGCCAGAAATTTGAGTCAATAAATTCAAGGGCTTATAAGCCTGCACAATTTTTGTGCGCTGCAATATTTTGCACAAAGCCGAAAGAGCGCTAATTTTTTGGGCAGGCTGCGTTGGAAAATGTGTCGGCACGCTACTGCATATCGAATTTCCAAAAGCGCCCCGGATATGGCAGGTTAGGCACTATGAGTTCAAAACACACCTTCCTCCATCCCGACCGCCTGTTCCCCGTCGATACAAGAACCCGCTCCATCTCACGCGGGCTTTATGAGCGGATCAAGGACGCGCCCATTCTCTCGCCGCACGGTCACACCGATCCGCGATGGTTTGCCGATAACGAACCCTTTGCTGATCCCGCCTCTCTCTTCGTCGTGCCCGATCACTATATTTTCCGGATGCTGTATTCGCAGGGCGTGGCGCTCGAAGAACTCGGCATTCCGCGCAGCAATGGTGGCCCCGTGGAGACCGACCCACGCGCGATCTGGCGCGTGTTTGCGTCGCATTGGCATCTCTTCCGCGGAACGCCGACACGGCTGTGGCTGGACCACGCTTTTTCAACTCTTTTTGATGTGAACGAAACGCTTTCGACCGAGAGCGCCGATCGAATTTACGACCAAATAGCCGAGCGCCTCGCCCTTCCCGCCTATCGCCCGCGTGCCTTGTTCGAACGCTTTGGCATCGAAGTGATCGCCACGACAGAGAGCGCACTGGACCTGCTCGATTCGCATCGCAAAATCCGCGAGTCCGGTTGGCAGGGTAGAGTGATAACCACTTACCGCCCCGACGCGGTAGTCGACCCCGAATTCGAAGGCTTCCGCGATCATCTCAAACAGTTTGGCGCAGTGACGGGCACCGACACAGGCAATTGGCGCGGCTATCTGGAGGCGCACCGCAAGCGCCGTGCCTTCTTCAAAACCTATGGCGCTACCGCGACCGACCACGGCCATCCGACTGCAAGAACCGCCAATCTGCCCGCCATCGAGGCCGAAGCGCTCTATCTTCGTTTGTCCACCGAGCCAGCCTGCGCCGAGGATGCCGAATTGTTCCGCGCGCAAATGCTCACCGAAATGGCGAAAATGAGCCTTGAGGATGGGCTTGTGATGCAAATCCATCCGGGCTCCAGCCGCAATCACAATCGCCTACTCTTCGAGCGCTTTGGTCGGGACAAGGGTGCCGATATTCCGACGCGAACCGATTACGTGAGCGCCTTAAAGCCGATGCTTGATCTTCTCGGTAACGAGCCCAATCTCACCATTATTCTCTTCACGCTGGATGAGACGAGTTACGCGCGCGAGCTTGCCCCGCTCGCGGGCCATTACCCTTGCCTTCGGCTGGGCCCTGCGTGGTGGTTTCATGACAGCTATGAGGGCATGGTGCGGTTTCGTGAAATGACAACCGAGACGGCCGGCTTTTACAACACAGTCGGCTTTAACGACGATACGCGCGCTTTCTGCTCCATACCCGCGCGGCACGATGTGGCGCGGCGGGTCGATTGCGCCTATCTAGCCCATCTCGTTGCAACGCATCGTTTACGCGAGGACGAGGCGGACGAGCTCGCCCAACTACTGGCCTATGGCCTCGCAAAATCAGCCTATCGCCTTTGATCAGTCTTGCTATCCAGTAAATACCACCGCACTTTCAGGGCATAAAAAGGGAGAACGCATCGATGAAACAGGCTTGGCGCTGGTTTGGCCCGCACGACCCCGTAAGTCTCGACGATGTCCGCCAAGCGGGCGCTACCGATATCGTCAACGCGCTCCATCAGTTAAAGCCGGGTACCGTTTGGTCCGAGGCTGCCGTTTCCGAACGCAAGAACCTGATCGACAGGACGCCCGCTGGTCGCACGCCGCTAACTTGGTCGGTTGTCGAGAGCATTCCGATACCCGATGATGTCAAACGTCTGGGCAAAGGGGCGAAAACCTCTATCGAAGGCTGGATCGCCAGCCTTGAGGCCGTAGCCCGAGCGGAGATTAAAACCGTTTGCTACAATTTCATGCCGGTTGTCGACTGGACGCGCACCGATCTCGATTTCGAACTGCCAACAGGAGCTACTTGTTTGCGCTTTGATCAAGACCGTTTTGCGGCCTTTGAACTCTTCATTTTGCAACGCCCAGACGCGGAAGCCGATTATGACGCTGCCACACGGACAAGAGCGAAGCAGGCTTACGACGCGATGAGCGAAGCCGATATCGATTATCTCATTATGGTCATCGCCAGTGCGTTGCCGGGTTCAACAACCGACCCTCTGACCATTGACGGATTCCGCGAGAAACTTGTCGCCTATCGCGGAATTGACGCCACGGCCTTGCGCCGCCATTTGGTGGAATTTCTCGAAGCGGTTACGCCCGCTGCCGAAAAGCTTGGCGTCAAACTCACATTACATCCGGATGATCCGCCGCGCTCGCTGTTTGGCTTGCCACGTGTCGCCTCAAACCGCGATGATTATCAGGCACTGTTTGATGCGGTTCCGAGTGTCGCGAACGGCATGTGCTTTTGCACGGGATCCCTAGGCGTAAGCCCCGATAATGATCTCGTCGCGATGGCCCGGCATTTTGCACCCCGCATCCATTTCGTCCATTTACGCTCCACCAAGCGCGATGCGGGTAATCCTTTATCCTTCATCGAGGCCGATCATCTCGACGGCGATGTTGATATGGTCGGCATGATCGGTGCTTTGATCGCCGAGGATCGCAAACGACCAGAAGCTGCTCAATTGCCATTCCGCCCCGATCATGGCCACCGTATGCTCGACGATCTCAGAAAAAAGGTGACGCCGGGCTATACGGCCAT
>CANCAR010000139.1 GCA_947374125.1 Hyphomicrobiales bacterium
ATAGAATGGGCGTTCCGCGCGGGCAGAAAGCCGACATTCTCAAGTCCCATGGCCGCAAAAATCCGGTTAAACTGATCTTCAACGACATCGGAAAGCGCGCCCACAACGACCAGAGATGCAGGCTTTGTTTCAGGCAGCGCATCCGCAACCAATGCAGCAAGGCAAGCATCTTCGCCCTGAGTAAACGTCGTCTCAATGCCTGAACCCGAGTAATTTAAGACACGAACCCGTGGCAAGTGAATTTTGGAGAGGCGCTGTGCCGCGCGCTTGAGGTCAAGCTTAATCACTTCTGACGGGCAGGACCCCACCAAAAACAGCATTTCGATATCGGGGCGACGCTCAAGCAAGCGGTTCACCACCCGATCCAGTTCGTCATCAATATCGGCAAGGCCTGCCAAGTCGCGCTCGTCGATGATCGCGGTCGCAAAGCGCGGCTCTGCAAAGATCATCACACCAGCGGCGGACTGGATCAAATGCGCGCAGGTGCGTGAACCGACGACAAGGAAGAAGGCGTTTTGAATTTTACGATGCAACCAGACAATTCCGGTCAGTCCACAGAAAACCTCGCGTTGGCCACGCTCGCGCAGCACGGGCTGGTCAACACAGCCTTTTGCCGTCGATTCGTTGCCGTTGACTTTGAAGGGGAGATTCACTGCACAACCTCCATCGTCCCGAACGCTTCTCGTTCATACTGAAGCCTCGCCGCCCGCAGTTTCAGCAAGAATTGCGCGGCGTTGACAACATAAGTGGCGTAAGCGGCCAGCGTGATCGCAAACAGTTGGAAATCCGTCATAAAGCCGAAAAGCAGGCCGAAAAGATAAAGCGTGTGCAGCGCGATCACGACGAAGCTCACCACGTCTTCCCAGAAAAAGGCTGGGGCAAACAGATACTGGCCGAACACGACCTTTTCCCAGATCGCGCCCGTTACCATGATGGTGTAAAGGACAAAGGTCTTGATAAGGATCGAGATATGGGCCACCTCAACGCCTTCGCCCGTCATCAGCGTACGCATGACCAAGCCAAGGCTTACCAAAAACACGACGAATTGCAGAGGCGCAAGAACGCCCTGAACAAGTGTCCAGACGGTTTCGTCGCGCCGCTTACGTTCGGCATCGGTATAAAGACCCGGACGTTTAACCTGCTGACGGCCATCACTGGTCATCGATGCCTCCCGATTTGCCCGCCCCTGTCGTTCAAGGGTTGATGGGACTTGATCCTAGAGCCGAGGCTAACCCCACCGAACACAAAGTGTCAAGCAATCTTGACGTCTTATTTAAATGACAATTATAGTTGACTGGTATAAGAAGGTTCGGAGCTGGGCTGCGATGACGCATGCCCCAGCAAAAATGGTTTGTGACTCGCATATAAAATTCAGTGATCCTTCTAGTTCCGATCCGGAAGGCGTCCGTGAGAAATGGTTGGGCGGCACTAAGAAGTGTTGGAGGAGGATATCTTGGCACCTTCAGATCGCGAAGATGCTGCTACGGCGATTGACAGCGGCACCATTGACTATTCCGGGGACTATTCGGGGAGCCGACCCGACACCCAAACCTTTTTGTCTGAACCGAAAACCACAACCCAACCCAAGACGGACCACCGCAATCGGCAAAAAAACGCGCCTCGCGATCACCTTAATGAACTCGCCCGCACGATAGAAAGCGTTATTATTCCTCAGTTACGCGCCAATTTGGGCGTGGATGACGAGGCAAAACCCGGTGCTGAATGGGGCAAAATTGATCTCAAAATCAATGAAGTGGAACGTTTTGCCCGTCTCGTGATGTCTTCCGATCATCGCGAAGCCTTCAGCTTTGTCGAAAGCTTGTTGGAGCGGGGCGTTGCACTCGAAAGCGTTTTGCTTGATCTGATGGCTCCAGCAGCACGCCATATGAACGCTTTATGGACGGCTGATACGTGTAGCTTTATCGATGTCACGCTTGGAATGACGCGAATTCAGCAGATTTTACGGCAATGCCGCCAAGTGTCTGATCCGGTGATGGATGACCCTCAGCTCAAGGGCAATGTGCTTTTGGTGCCTGTTCCAGGAGAGCAGCACACTTTTGGGTTGAGAATCATCGAGGAATTGCTCATGCGTGACGGATGGAGCGTGACGAGCAACTTGCGCGCCAGTTTTGATGATATTGTTCAAATGGTTGGTACAAGCTTTTATGACGTGATCGGACTATCGATGAGTCGTGAACGTTTGCTGGTACCTTTGCAATCCGTCATCAAGCTTATTCGCCATCACTCACAAAATCATTATGTCCGTATTTTGGTAGGTGGCGCAATTTTCGTGGAAAACCCCGATTTATCGCGTCACATCGACTGTGATGCGGTATTGGCGGATGCCAGACAGGCCGTCGAGATCGTTAGTGCGTTTTTTCCGCGCGCCCCCTTGAACTCGTGACAAAATGTAAAGTTTCGACGTGAAGAACAAAGAACTCAGCCCTTTTTCCGCCTCCAGCTCTGTTGGATCGACCGGCGCTATCGCGGGCGTTGATTTGTCCCGTCTAGACGCAAAGAGCGCGGCTCGTATGCTGGCCATTTCGGCTGATGTAACGCTCGTTATTGATGCCGATGGCGTCGTTGTGGATAAAATTCTTTCGTCATCCGACTTTCCTGGCGATGTGGTTGCTGGTTGGGTCGGCAAGCCTTGGATCGATACCGTTACGATTGAAAGCCGACTTAAAATCAAGGATTTACTGCAGGACGCGGCAACAGGCCAAGCGCAGCGTTGGCGTCAGGTTAACCATACCAATTCGATGGGTTTTGATATTCCCTTACGCTACATGGTGGCGCGCGCTGGCCCGGATGGCCATTCCATTGCCATTGGGCGCGATATGCGGACTGTGGCTGAGATGCAGCAACGTTTGGTCGCGGCCGAGCTTTCGATCGAGCAGGAATATTCGCGCCTCCGCCACGCCGAGACGAGGTATCGGCTTCTGATGCAGGTCTCGACCGAGGCGATCTTGTTGATTGATGGGCGCACAGGTCGCGTGGTGGAAGCCAATCCATCGGCGGCGGCGCTGCTGAATCGCACGATGAAACGGTTAGTCGGCTCTAACTTCCCGGATAATTTTTCGGGCTCCGATAGTGCTAAGATCGACAATATGATGATCACTTTGCGCTCTTCGGGCCGGATGGACGAAGTGGCACTGACGCTGGAAGGCGACCAACAGGCCATGGCGAGTGCGACGGTTTTTCGCGAAGATAATGCAATTTATTACCTCGTGCGTCTGTTTCCGCTCTCCGTTGGATCGGGTGGGACCGTGGTTTCCAAGAGCCAATCAGCCGCGATTCGGATGGTTCAGGCCATGCCGGACGGGTTTGTCTTGACCGATTACGACCGAAAAATTTTATCAGCAAACGCTGCCTTTCTCGAGAGCGCCCAACTGGGCAATGAGGAGCAGGCGCGTGGCGAATCGCTCGACCGGTGGCTTGGCCGTGTCGGTGTCGATACCGGGCTCTTGTTTTCGAGTGTGATTGAGAATGGCAATGTAAAGCAGTTTTCAACGGTCATACGTGGTCAATTCGGCACAATCGAAGATGTTGAAGTGTCAGGGGTCGCCGTTCCCGATGGCGATCCACCCTGCATCGGCTTCACTTTACGCCGTGTCGCACGGCGTACGGTGGTCGAGGATCAGGGCAAACGGAGCCTGTTGCGCTCGGTCGACGAAATGACCAAATTGGTTGGCAAGGTGCCGTTGAAAGACTTGGTGCGGGAAACAACCGATATTATCGAACGGCTTTGCATTGAAGCGGCACTCCAGATCAATGATAATAACCGCGCCAGCTCGGCCGATATGCTCGGGCTGTCGCGTCAAAGCCTCTATGTCAAACTACACCGCCATGGCATCGAGGACAAAGGCTTTGGCGAACGAGACTGACACTTCTTTTTGAAGAAGTGTAAATCAAGATTGACATAATTTTTTGCCGGGCATAGCCTTGGCTTATGTCTCAGTCCGTATCCCTTCCTTCGGCACCTGCCGCCGCCGCGCACCGGTCATCAACACCGGCGGCTTTTCTTGAACTGTTGAAACCCATCACTTGGTTCGCCCCGATGTGGGCGTTTGCCTGCGGCATTGTCTCCTCGGGCGCGCCGGTACTCGATAATCTTGGTATGTTGTTTCTTGGCGTTTTATTGTCTGGCCCTTTGGTCTGCGGTACCAGCCAAGCAGTCAATGATTGGTATGACCGCCATGTCGACGCGATCAACGAACCCAACCGGCCCATTCCGTCAGGGCGCATCCCGGGGCGTTGGGGCATCAATATTGGGATTTTATGGTCTGGCCTGTCGCTGCTGGTCGCCGCTGAGATTGGACCTACCGTTTTTTTTGCGGCTCTTTTTGGCGTTGCTGCGGCTTGGGCCTACAGTATGCCCCCGCTCAGATTCAAGAAAAATGGCTGGCTCGGCAATAGCGCGGTTGCGATCTGCTATGAAGGCCTGCCTTGGTTCACGGGAGCCGCCATCATGGTGCACGGCGTGCCATCGCCCGCGATCATCGCGCTCGCGCTGCTTTATAGTTTTGGCGCGCATGGCATCATGACGCTCAATGATTTTAAATCGGTTGAGGGGGATCGCGAGATGGGTCTGCTCTCGCTGCCCGTCCAGCTGGGTGTCGGTAACGCGGCAAAACTGGCTTGCGCCGTCATGGCGGCACCGCAGCTCGCCGTCATCGGGCTTTTGATGCGTTGGGATCGGCCTTATCACGCCCTTATTGTCGCGGGCTTGCTAGCCGCGCAGGTTTTCTTGATGCGGAGGCTTTTGCGCGACCCGAAAAAGGAAGCGGCCTTTTATAATGCAACGGGCACCACGTTTTATGTGCTTGGCATGCTGGCGAGCGCATTTGCAGTTCGAACCATCTCGGGGGGATTGTGATGGCGGGTAACGGGCTTGGCTGGTTTGGAATTGTCCGACTTGGTCTGGTTCAGACCTCGATCGGCGCAATTGTGGTGTTGTGCACCTCCACCATTAATCGACTGATGGTGGTGGAATATGCCCTGCCCGCCTTGATTCCCGGACTACTGGTGACTTGGCATTATGCGTTGCAAATCATGCGACCCCGTTGGGGGCATGGATCTGATATTGGCGGAAAGCGCACACCGTGGATCATTGGCGGCATGGGCGTTTTGGCGTTAGGCGGTATTGGCACGGCCTTCTCCATCAGCGTGATGGCCTATAGCATGACGCTTGGACTCGTCGTTGCCTTTCTTGGCTTTAGCCTCATCGGTATCGGCGTTGGCGCCGCTGGCACCTCTCTTTTGGTGCTATTGGCCAAAAGCGTAGATCGGACACGCCGCGCCGCCGCAGCCACCATCGTCTGGATCATGATGATTGCGGGTTTTGTGGCAACCGCTGGCCTGATAGGCCGTTATCTCCATCCGTTTTCGCCCGAGCGGCTTTTGCTCGTTGCGGGTGCGGTTTGTCTGGGTGCGTTTGTCTTGACGATTGTAGCCGTGTTTCGGCTCGAGAAAGCGACCGCTGTAGAAAGTCCAACGGAGAGCCATGCTGAAAAGCCTCCGTTCCGGGTCGCCTTACAAGAAGTCTGGCAAGACGACACCGCACGCCGGTTTGCGATTTTCGTTTTCGTGTCCATGCTCGCCTATAGCGCGCAGGAGCTGGTTTTGGAGCCCTTTGGCGCTTTCGTCTTTGGCATGAGCCCATCGCAAACGGCCTTGCTGGGCGGCGCCCAACATGGCGGGGCGCTGGTGGGCATGATTTTGGTGGGCTTAATGGCAACGCTCTGGAGCAATAGCCGCCTGATGGCGCTCAGAAACTGGATTGTCATCGGCTGTGTTGGTTCAGCCGTGGCGCTGATCGGATTGGTCGCTGCCACACGGATCGGCCCAAGCTGGCCTTTGATTCCCACCATTTTTGCACTTGGTCTCGCCAATGGCATATACGCCGTGGCCGCCATTGGATCGATGTTCAATCTCGCGGCCGGCGGCGGGGAAGCGCGCGAGGGGATCCGGATGGGTCTGTTTGGTGCCGCGCAAGGTGTCGCCTTCGGCATTGGCGGATTTGTTGGATCTGGCCTTTCCGACCTTATGCGTGTCTGGCTTGGGTCGCCGGTAAGCGCCTATGGAGCCGTGTTTGCCTTTGAGGCGACTTTATTTCTGGCAGCATCGCTGCTGGCGGTCAAGATTGGCATTCAAAAAGATCTCAGTGTTCAAAAAGAAGATGGTGTCGGACCAATCGCTTTTGGCCAAGGCGCACAAACCCATGTTGGAGCTAGAGGAGGATAGCCTATGCTTGACCGTTCCCTTTATGATGTTGTCGTCGTTGGCGGCGGCCCCTCGGGTGCAACCGCTGCGAATGACCTTGCCCGTTTAGGGCGCAAAGTCATGATGCTTGATCGCGCTGGGCGCATCAAGCCCTGCGGCGGTGCAATTCCGCCCCGTGCGATCCGTGATTTTGAAATTCCGGACCGGCTGGTTGTGGCTAAAATCAACTGCGCAATGATTGTCTCGCCGAAAGATCGCCGCGTTGATATGCCCGTTGACGGCAGCTATGTCGGAATGGTTGACCGCGATGTGTTCGATGAATTTCTTCGTAACCGGGCGCATGAATCAGGTGCGGACCGCCACACGGGGACCTATGAGAGCTTTAGCCGCGACCCGGACGGCATAGCCGTGATCACCTACAAGGATGAAGATGGCGACCTACAAACGGTTCGTACGCGTCAAGTGATTGGCGCGGATGGCGCGCTGTCAAAAGTTGCCCGCGACACGGTACGTGGTGGCGACAGGATGCCCTATGTGTTCGCCTATCATGAAATCGTAAAATCGCCTGAATTGGGTACCGCCGATTTTAGTCCCGCGCGGTGCGATGTGTATTATCGGGGTACCTTGTCGCCCGATTTCTACTCCTGGGTCTTCCCCCATGGCGACACCATGAGCATCGGAACGGGTAGCGCGAATAAGGGCTTCTCGTTGAAGGGCTCAGTATCGGACCTGCGCAAGATTACCGGGCTCGATAAGGTTGAAACCATCCGGAAGGAGGGCGCGCCCATTCCGCTGAAACCGCTTAAGAAGTGGGACAATGGGAAGGATGTTCTCTTGGCGGGCGACGCGGCGGGCGTGGTTGCCCCAGCCTCCGGCGAGGGCATCTATTATGCGATGCTTGGTGGGCGATTAGCCGCCGAGGCGGTCGATCTATGCCTT
>CANCAR010000140.1 GCA_947374125.1 Hyphomicrobiales bacterium
GAGGGCCTTTAAAATTTCAACGCGTTGTTGCAGGCCTACGGGGAGATCACCGACAATCGCGTCGGGATCAATCACCAAGCCATAATCGTGTGCAAGTTTTGCGAGTGCTGCGCGCATCTGCGCTTCGCCTTTGGCGAGCATGGCGCCGCCTTCGGCTCCCAGCATGACATTGTCAATAACGCTCAAGGGTTCGACCAGCATGAAATGCTGATGCACCATGCCGATACCGACCGCGATCGCCTCTTTGGGCGAACGGATGCGGACTTGATTGCCGTGGATTTGGATGGTGCCAAGATCGGCTTCGTAAAAGCCATAAAGGATCGACATCAGTGTCGATTTACCCGCGCCGTTTTCGCCGACGATTCCGTGCACGGAGCCGCTTGCGACGGTGAGGTTCACGTTTTGATTGGCGCGGACCTCACCGAAGCGTTTATCAATTCCGGTTAGCGTAATGGCGGGCGCTTGGCCCGCCACCGGATCTGTTAGTCGGGGCACTTGCTGTCTGACATGTAATCGTGAACGGTGATTTTGCCCGACGAGATATCAGCGCTCGCCGCATCCACAGCCGACTTCATATCCGCCGTGATGAGCGCCTTGTTGTTGTCATCCAAGGCCCAACCGACGCCGTTTTCTTTGAGGCCGAGAACGCTGATGCCTGCCTTCCAGGTGCCGTCTTTCGCGGCTTGGAACGAGGCAATGGTCGCGTTATCTACGCGCTTGAGCATGGAGGTGAGAACCTTACCGGGATGCATGCCGTTTTGGTTTGAATCAACGCCGATGCCGAGCTTGCCTGCGTCGGCTGCGGCGCGAAGAACGCCAACGCCCGTGCCACCGGCTGCGTGGTAAACCACGTCAACACCACGATCGATTTGGGATTTGGTGAGTTCTGCGCCTTTCACAGGGTCATTCCATGCCGCACCCGTGGTGCCAGTCATGTTTTGCAGGACTTCAGCCTTTGGATTGGCGTATTTCGCGCCCTGCACATAGCCGCAGGCAAAACGACGGATCAGCGGAATATCCATGCCGCCGACAAAGCCGACTTTGCCCGATTTCGAGGCTTTGGCAGCCAAGAGACCAACGAGGAAGGAGCCTTCCTGCTCTTTAAACACCACGGATTGAACGTTTGGCGCGTCAACGACCATGTCTATGATCGTGAATTTCGTATCCGGGAATTCTTTCGCAACCTTCTCGACGGCAGAAGCCTGGCTAAAGCCGACGGCTAAAATTGGCGAGAAGCCATCTTTCGCAAAGCGGCGAAGCGCCTGCTCGCGCTGGGCATCGTTTTGGATTTCGAAATCGCGGAACTCAACGCCCGAGGA
Organism: Hyphomicrobiales bacterium; assembly: GCA_947374125.1. Taxonomy (GTDB): domain Bacteria; phylum Pseudomonadota; class Alphaproteobacteria; order Rhizobiales; family Beijerinckiaceae; genus CAIUPE01. The sequence continues at coordinate 1,320 of CANCAR010000140.1, forward strand.
TTTCTGGAAGGCTTCGGCCCCACGGAAAACGCCTTCATTGAAGGATTTATCAAATTTACCGCCAAGATCATACACAATCGCTGGCTTGATGGTGGCGGCGTGTGCAGCAAGCGTTAGGCCTGCCGTCATCATCGCGCCAAGAATAAATGAGCGCATGGAATATCCCCTCTTTATCGATCCTACAGCCCGGCTAGGCTGTCTGAGCTTGAACATGACACGGCGTGAGCGAGCCGTGAAGCCAATTTTTATGGCGGTTGTATTGCCCATGTGGATGCTTTCGAAAATTGTATCGGGGCATTATGGTGCCGTCGATGCATTCGAAAAGGACACACCGTTATGGCCCGCTTCAAGCTTGCCCTCATCGCGCATGATCAGATGAAAAATCGCATGGTCGATTGGGCCGATAAGCACCGCGAAAACCTCGCGCTGTGCGATATTGTGGCCACCGGCACGACCGGCACGCGTATTTTAGAGCGTTGTCCCGAACTCACCATCGAACGCATGAAAAGTGGCCCTTTGGGTGGCGACCAGCAAATCGGCGCGCTGATTGCGGAAGGCAAAATCGATGGGCTGGTGTTTTTTGTCGATCCGTTGTCGCCCCATCCGCATGATGTGGATGTGAAGGCGCTCACCCGGCTGGCCTTGGTGTATGATATCCCGATGGCGTGCAACCCCGCGACGGCGGAACTGCTGGTGGCGGGGTATATGGCGACGCGGTGAGGGGTTGTAGCAAAACCGCTTATCTTGCAATCGAACTAAACCTTATCTCTCCGCGTCCACTATCCACGAAAATGACTTTTGGCATTGGGATGGCCAATATCAGCAAATACATTGCCGCTATCCCAGCGTTTGTTGCGCTACCACCATAGTCCGGATTGCGGCAACAAAAATCTCGGCCTTTTCGACGCACCATGCGGCGTCGGTGAGAGAGGGCGGCGTTGCGTCATAATCGGCAAGCAATCGTATATCCTGCACGCGGTTGAGCGCGCGCCCAAGATTTGCGTCGATCTGACCGCCAAGAACAAGCCTCTTCCCAAATTCGGCAATCAACATGTGATGCGTTTTGATAATCGCGTCCGAGGTTTCATAGCCTGTTATGAACAAAGCGGCGTGGGCCGCATCGTGCATCGCATAATAGGAGCGACTGCAAGCCCCCTCAGACTTGTTGCCTGCGAGAAGGACGCGCCTCATCCAAAGCTCGCTCGGCCTTCTCCATATATCCAGCGGCAATAGAAGCGGCACCGATCATAGGCGCACGCCCTCCCGCTTGATCTTCGAGATCAGCGCCTGATTGTTGAATCGCTCGGGTTCCTGAAATTCGTCTTCCCAAAAAGGCATGGCGTGAACAAGGATTCCCGTTTCCATCATGATATCGAAGCCAACGCCACCAAGATCACGGACAATTTTGTAGCGATCGCCTTTTTCACCTTCGAGAATAAGTGCAAGATCGGCGTCGCTGTCGCGACTGTGGTCACCCCGCGCACGGCTGCCATAGAGAAGCGCGTCGATAATGGGATACTCCCCCTTAAGCCGCTTGAGAAAAGCCTGCACAGCGCGTTCTGTCTCACTGTCAATCATAGATTTCGCGGGTTGGGGAGCAAGCTGATCAACCAGCTGTGACATCGAACTTGGATTGGCTCTCCCCTGCCGTCCGCCCGCAATAGGGTTGTTTTTATCAAAGCTCTTGATCTGCCCTGCCGCCATCTCGGTCGGTAGTGTGATCGTCATCCGTTCAATCTCAGACATAAAATGACTTCCCGAAAGGACCTTCTCAAACCCAACTTTATCATACTTAAAAGGATAGACGAGGTTATTTTGTAACCCTTCCCGACACGGAAGCCGCCTGTGAATAGTGCAAAAAGATCGAAGATTTTTTGTGAAAAAACTCTCTAAAACAAAAACTTAATGAAATGAGAGTGAGCTGTTTGTCTTTGTCTATTACGAAAACCAGGCACGATATCGCGATTATCGCTTATCTTTTGGACTCTGGCCGTCTACCAATGCTCGGGCTAGCCGTAAATCATACGATACTCAAAAACAGAGCAAGAGCGCGGTTGACGCGCAGCAGTAGCGCATCATCCGCCATACCAATCACGCCACCGACCTTGACTGTAGGAACAACGGTGATTTTGTCGATGGAGATTTGGGAGAGTTCGCGCAAACCGTTCTGAGGCGATGGCGCAACCTCTAACCGAAACTGGTCGGCATCGTCGCGCAGTGTCGTTGTCAGCGGGCAAATGACAACGGAGGGAAGCTCAGTGAACAAATTGCTTTGCACCACAAGGGCGGGACGTGGCTTGCCATAATCGCCAACTGTTGCGACCGTCACAAACTGTCCTCGCTGGATCATGGCTCCGGCCATTCATAGACAGCGGCGACAAAGCGCATGATTTCATCGCCCGCCGGATCGTGAGCGGCAACGGCACGCGCCTGTTTCCGGCAGGTTTCAGCAAAATCTGGTGTGCGTGTGTCGGGCACCCAAATTTGAACAGGCCGCAATCCAGCCGCCCGCATCCTCTGGCGATACGTCGCCATACGCTTAGGCGGTGAGACAGGGTTTTGCGTTGTGCGTGGCATAAGAACCTCCGTTTCGTAACATGTTACATGAAAGGGAGGAGAGAGTCACGGAGATTGTAGCTTATTGAAAAACGAAAGAAGTTCGTGTGTCTCAAGGGAAGGCGGCTTCTGCAAAATTCTTAAATTACGGAACGCAATTCATTAAGGCCAAATGACTTGACCTCTATAATCATATATATGATCATATGTACTATCACATCAAATAACATATGGAGCTCCACGTGATTGGAGCGAACAAAGGTTTTAACCCTCGTGACGCTGTTTCACCTAAGGCGGATTGGCAGTTGATCGATGTGCTTCACGAGGGCGAACATTGGTCAATGGCAGTGGGCCGTTGGGACAAACGACCGGCCTTAGCGCAGCGATGGAACGGTAAAGAGGGCGCAAAAGGAAACCCGGTTTCTCATGGATTTCCAACATGGTTTGTTATGCCAGACGATACATACGGCCTTTTCCTTGAAAGCGAATTTATTCCCGAATTAAAACGCGCTTTTGTAAAAGATATCCTTGGGCTGTGAGTCCAAGCACCGCGGCAAAATTATTAATTTTTCGTGGCTAGATTTTTTCTAAATATGCATGATGTAATCATACATTCTCATATGCTATCCCCAGAAAGAGCATAAGGCATCCGCAACCCTAAGCCAATCAGCGTCACCCTGCCGCAGGACACGGCGGCAATTATCAAAACGAAAGTCACATCGGGCGAATATGCGAGTGAAAGCAAAGTCATTCGCAACGGACTCCGTGCGCGTCAAGCGCGCGAAGCGGCTCTCGAGAGCTGGCTAAGTAGCGATGTCGCCAAAAGCTTTGACAAATTCGCCGCCGATACGAGCAGCGGGATTCCATCTGGCGAGATTATGACTCGACTTCGTGCACCTTATCGCGAAAATGTGGCAAAATGAAAAAGCAGATGAAAGCGATAAAGCGCGGGCGCAGAATTATGTCGGCAAAATCGTTGTCACCTGCAACGCATCCATAACTGCTTGCGGGTTACGACCAATCACTTTGAGATAGGCTCTTGCAGCCGTGTCGGGTTCTTTGCGGCCTTGTTCCCAATCGCGCAGCGTGCCAAGCGGTATGTGAAAGCGTCCGGAAAATTCCTCTTGTGACAAACGAAGCGCGCGACGAATGACCTTCACCTGAGGCGTGCGCTTCATGCGGTTGAAATCTTCCTCCGTCAGGGGCGGATTATCGGGATCGCTCAACGCTGCGGCGTGGCGCTCGGCATCGGTCATTGCATCAAAGCGGGTCCAGTCATGGATTGTCTTATCGGGTGTTGTGCTCATGATATCTGCGTCTTTCAAACGGTTCGGGCGCGCGTGCGGAAATGAGGCGAATTCTTCCCTCTTTTTCGGTATAGACCACCATTAAAAGTCGGTTTTCTACCATGCCGATGACTGTATAGCGCGGCTCTCCGTAAACATATCGTTCGTCAATCTGCTCCAAGGCAAACACGTCTGCAAAAACATGCCGGGCAGCATCAAAACTGACCTTATGTTTTTCAAGGTTGGACGCCGCCTTTGCATCGTCCCATTCAAAATCTTCATCTTGCATTTAGATACGGCTTATCCGTAGTTTTGTCAAGGAAGACGCGATGACCCCCTCACATTGTCGCCCCAATCGTCCAAGGCACGAATTCGGCGTCGCCATAGCCCAGTTCTTCCGATTTCGAGCGCGTGCCGGAAGCAACCTCCAACACCTTCGCGAAAATCTCTTTGCCCTTTTCCTCAATTGAAACGCCATCGAGAATATCGCCGCAATTGATGTCCATGTCGTCGGTCATTTTGCGGTAGACTTCGGAATTGGTGGCGAGTTTGATCGATGGCGTGGGTTTGCAGCCGTAAGCGGAGCCTCGGCCTGTGGTGAAGCACAGAATATTCGCACCGCCTGCGACTTGGCCGGTGGCGGAGACGGGATCGTAGCCGGGGGTGTCCATGAACACGAAGCCTTTGGCGTCGACCTTTTCGGCGTATTCATAGACACCGGTCAGTGTGGTTGTGCCGCCTTTGGCGGCTGCGCCGAGGGACTTTTCAAGAATCGTCGTCAAGCCGCCGAGCTTGTTGCCGGGGGACGGGTTGTTGTTCATCTGCATTTTGTTGCGCGCCGTGTAGTCCTCCCACCAATGGATGCGCTCGACGAGTTTTTCGCCGATGGCTTTGTTGGCCGCACGGCGGGTGAGGAGATGTTCGGCACCGTAAATTTCCGGCGTTTCGGAGAGAATGGCCGTGCCGCCATGGCGAACGAGTTCATCGACGGCAGCACCCAAAGCCGGGTTGGCGGTGATGCCGGAATATCCGTCCGACCCGCCGCATTGCAGCGCGAGCATCAGCTCGGAGGCGGGAACGGTTTCGCGCTTGGCTTTAGCGGCAATCGGGAACATGGTCTTGACCGCATCCACGCCAGCGGCCACGGTCTTTTTCGTGCCGCCGGTTTCCTGAATGGTCATGGTGCGGAACGTATCGCTTTCGACGATGTTGTACGCTTCTTTCCAGCGGCCGATCTGGAAGCCTTCGCAACCGAGGCCGACCATCAAGACGCCTGCAACGTTCGGGTTAGTGGCGTAGCCCCATTGGGTGCGCTTTAAGACCTCATAGCCCTCGCCCTTCACGTCGATGGCGCAGCCGCCGCCTTGCACGAGCGGAATGACGCCATCAATGGAAGGGTAGTCTTTGAGAAAATCGGAGCGGTTGATCTCTTCCGCAATGAAACGCGCGACGGAAGCCGAACAATTCACCGAGGTGAGAATGGCGATGTAATTGCGCGTGCCGACCGAGCCATTGGCGCGGCGAAAGCCTTCGAAGGTCGCCTGTTGGCTGACGGGCAAAATTTCCTCATTCCGCGCATCTTCGGCAAAGCGGTAATCGCGCTCGAAATCATGCATGACGACATTGTGCTCGTGCACCCATTCACCCGGCTCGATACCTTTATCCGAGAAGCCAATGATCTGGCCGAATTTAATCACGGGTGCGCCCGCTGCCATACCGGTGATCGCCATTTTGTGGCCGCGTGGCACACGGACTTTGGCGGTTGCGCCATGGATCACGGCACCGGGCTCAATCGGGTCGACGGCGGTAACAACGGTATCGGCCGCATTCAACCGGACAAAACGAGGGGCATTGGCAACTGGGGCGTTCATGGCGTTCTCCGAAATGGTGCGGCCGATTGGTTTTTGATTGTGGGGCCGAAGCGTATCGTGTCCGAAGCAGAAAATTTTCGCAAGGTT
>CANCAR010000141.1 GCA_947374125.1 Hyphomicrobiales bacterium
CTTTTGCCGATTGTCGGTGCCGGTAATGTGAACAGTGAAATCAACGTCAACATGGATTTCACGCACACCGAACAAACCCGTGAGCTTTTCGACCCGCAGCAACAAGCGATCCGTAGCCAGCAAGATTCGCTGCAGGAAAGCGCTGAAGGCCGCGCCCGTGGCGTGCCCGGCGCAACCGCCAACCAGCCGCCACCCACGCCAACCGTTTCAGCAACGCAAGGCACCGATGCGTCATCTACCGATCAGACGAAAAACCGCTCGAGCTCCTCGGTAAAGAATTTTGAAGTCAGCCGCGACGTAAAATCGACCCGCGCTGCGATGGGTGACATCAAGCAACTCTCGGTCGCCGTTGTGCTTCGCTCGGTAATGACTCCTGACGCCGATGGCAAGCCCGTCGAAAAGCCAATCTCAGACGCTGAGAGAACCCACCTCACCGAACTCATTCAGCAGGCCGTTGGCTTCAGTGCAGAGCGTGGTGACAAGGTTACGTTGATCCAAAGCACCTTTGCCCAGGAACAGCCAGCGCTCGAACGCGGATGGTATGACGCACCTTGGGTTGAAGACGCGGTCAAGGAATTCGCCGTCCTTATCATTCTCGGCATTATCGTCCTCGGAGCGCTCAAGCCCTTCCTGACCCGCCTCATGACCATGTCCGATATCGTAATCTCGGGTAACGACGCAATAACCGGCGACGGCGAAACGGTCGAAGTGCGTGAAGGCGAAACGCTCGAAGACATTAAGGCTCGCCTACGTCCAAAGAAGAGCGTCAGCCTGGAGCTTCTTGACACCGCTAACACCTATGACGACAAGATCGCTCTGATCCGGATGTTGGTAGGCGACGACTCAGACCGTGTGACGGCTGTCCTTAAGTCGCTGATCCAAAAAGACGTTAGCTGAGTTGAATTGAGTTGAGTTGAGCAAGAGTACAGTCCAATGGCCGAAGCTGCAGAAGTAAGTAACGTATCCGACATTCAGGCCACTTTTGAGCTTTTGTCCGGTACCCAGAAATGCGCAATCGTGATGCTGCTCCTCGGCGAGGAGGAAGCCTCCGAAATTCTGAAAAACCTCTCGCCCCGCGAAGTTCAGCAACTTGGTACCGCCATGTATTCGGTGGCCGATGTTGATCAGCGCACGGTCAATATGGTGCTCGACGAATTCCTTTCGATCGTCAAAGCTCAAACCAGCATCGGCCTTGGCGCAGACGCCTATATCCGCAACGTGCTTACCAAAGCACTTGGTGAGGATAAGGCTGGCAGTATTTTGACGCGCATTACGCCCTCATCTTCGACAAAGAGCATTGAGATTTTGCAATGGATGGATGCCCGTTCAATCGCGGAAATGATCTCTGGCGAACATCCCCAAATCATCGGCATCATCATCGCCCATCTCGACTATGCGGTTGGCGCCGACGTTTTGGTGTTGATGCCGGAAGAACTCCAACACGAAGTTTTGAAGCGCATTGCAACGCTTGATTCGGTTCAACCAGAAGCCATCGCCCAGCTTGAACGCGTCATGCAAATGCAATTCCAAGCCAATACGTCGCTGCGCGCCTCCAAGATTGGCGGCGTCAAGACGGCCGCGAAGATCATGAACTTCACCAAAACGGCGGTCGAACAGCGGATCATGCGTTCGCTGGCTAAGGCCGACAAGAACCTGATGACCGACATTCAGGAAAACATGTTCATGTTCGAAAACCTGATCGCGGTCGACGACAAGAGCATGGGCGTCCTCCTGCGTGCAGTCGATCCAAACACGCTGGCTATCGCGCTCAAAGGTGCCGATGAGCGACTTCGCGACAAGATTTTCGCGTGTATGTCATCGCGTGCGGCGGCGTCCATCAAGGACGAGATCGAATCAAAGGGTCCGATGCGGATTACCGAAGTGCTCGATGCCCAGCGGCAGATTATCGCGACCGCCCGGCAGCTCTCGGATGCGGGAACCATGGTTCTAGCCGGACGAGGCGATGATTATGTCTGACGCTCCGGCCCGCAAGCTTCGTCCAAAAGACGCGGCAATGTTCGCCAAATCAGGCGGCGATTTTTCTGAGGAAACACGCTTCGCTCCGGCGCAAGAAAGTAATTTTGTGGCTTGGGGAAAGACCTCTTTCAAGGTCGTTGAGCCAAGCGCAGAACCACAATTGGTCGAGAACGGCAACGATCACGGAGAAGCCGAATCGTCTGTGTCGTCAGATAATGGCGATGATGTTTCTGCCCAACAAGCAGCCGAAGCTGCCACTCTGGCAGCTGTTCAAGCAGCTGCACAAGCCGCGGCAGAGCTTGCGGCTCAAGAATCCGCTCGGCAGGCACAATTCGTTCCGCCGCGCCAGCTTCAAGAGACACCCCTTAACAGCGCTGACATTATCGCCGAGATGGAAAAAGCGCGCGAGGATGGTCGTGCCATTGGCTACCAGCAAGGAATTGCAGCCGCACGGCAAGAACTTGCCGATGCCTTGTCCGTCATACGTCGGATCGAAGAACAGTTGATTCCGTCGACCGAAGAAGTACTGGAAAAAAATACAGCGGTCATTGCACGCCATGTTCGTCGGATCGCGCAGGATCTTGCTGGCAATATGTTTGCAACCATCCCTGACATGTTCATCGACCGGATTCGCAAATCAGCCGACATGTTCACGCGTGCTGGATTGGAGTTTACGCTCGCCATCAATTCAAAAGACGCCCAGTCGTTGATGCCCGCTCTGCGCGGCGAAGACATGTTCAAATCGATCAAGATCATTGAGGATTCCCATTTACCCAATGGCGGCTTCCGGCTAACCTCGCGCGATCTGGAAGTTGAAGATATTCCTGAATTGCTCGGCATGTCCGAGGAACCCGCATGATCGACATGGCGGCTAAGCTCGATAAAGAGCTGTCCATCCTGAGAGGCGTCAGGACCGTCAATGCCGTTGGCCGCGTCAAGCGGTTTGACGGGCAAATTGTCCATGCAAGCGCCTTTCCCGCCGCTGTCGGTAATGAATGTCGCATTGAATGCGGCGATGGCCAATGGGCGGAAGCCGAAGTGATTGGCTTTCTTGATGATTACACTGTTCTGGTGCTGACGGGTGGCCAGGCCGCCCTTGTCGCTGGCGCTCGGGTCGAAACGGTTCGACGCGTCGATGTTGTCCCCGTCGGTGAAGCCTTGCTCGGACGCGTGCTGGACGGTGCAGGCAAGCCGCTCGATCTGCAACCCGCTCCTATTTTACGTGAAATTTGGCCGCTAAAGGGCGAGCGCGTCAATCCGCTCCGCCGCAGACCCGTGCGGGAACCGATTGACACCGGCGTTCGCGCCATCAACGCCTTGCTGACCGTGGGACGTGGCCAGCGGGTGGGTATTATCGCAGGCAGCGGGGTCGGAAAATCATCGCTTCTCTCGGCCATGGCGCGGTTTACATCCGCCGAAGTTGTGATCTTGGGGCTAATTGGCGAGCGTGGCCGTGAAGTGGCCGGCATGGTTGAAGAGCTTGCCGCGTCCCCAAGCTTCGCGCACACAATTGTCGTTGCCGTTCCAGCCGATCAATCGCCAGTTCTGCGCATTAGAGGCGTGCATCGGGCTACCGCCTATGCGGAATATTTCCGCGCGCAAGGCAAAAGCGTGCTCTTAATGATCGATTCGCTCACCCGCGTAGCCCATGCCCAGCGCGAGCTTGGACTGGCATTGGGTGAACAACCGACTACAAAAGGGTACCCGCCATCCGTAGTATCGCTCATCGGTCAATTACTTGAACGCTCCGGTCTTGATGGCGATACGAGCGGCGCTGTCACCGCCATTTATACTGTTCTCGCCGATGGCGATGATACCACCAATGATCCAATCGTCGATTCAGCCCGCGCTATTCTCGATGGTCACATCGTGCTTTCGCGCAAACAGGCCGAACAGGGCATTTATCCCGCCATTGACCTTTCAGCGTCCATCAGCCGTACGATGTCAGATTGCGTTTCATCCGCGCATCTGCTGCGCGCCCGAAAATTCCGGCGTTATCTCAGCCTGTTTGAGCAAAACCGCGATTTGATGATGCTGGGCGGTTATCAACCCGGCCAAGATCCGGAACTTGACCACGCCTTTGAAATTAATCCCGCGCTCGTGAATTTCATCAGCCAATCAACATCAGAGCGAAGCGGACTCGTCGAGAGTGATGCGCGGCTTCAGGCCATTATTCCATGAAGACCGCTCGCATTACGCGCCTTGCCGCGCTGAAACGTCAGGTCGAATTGCAAAAATGGCTGGCCGAAGTCGGACGGTTGAACACGGAAATCCGTCGTTTGGATGAGCGTATTGAACAAGTCGGCACACTGAAGGCTGTCTACGACGCCCAGCTCCGGGAACCGGCGATCACAGCGAATGAACTCATCGGCATTCGCGTTATCGACAATCATTTAAATGACCGCCGAGAGATCGATCAAAACCGACGGGAGCTGCTTGAAAACGAACGGCGTCGCATGGCCGTCATGCTGGCCGCTAAAAAGAATGAAGTTGATTCGCTTAAAGCCGAGGCTGGTCAGCTCAAGCGGGCCGAAGCGGAAGAGCGGGCCGAAAAACTTCAAGCCTTGGTCCCTCTGCGCCGCAACGGCTGAATGGCACAAATATTGCTGCATCCTTTTGTTGATCGGATATGCTACTTATAGTTGCAACACGAAAAAGGATAAACTTTTGATCGAATCTGGGACTGTTCAGACCGCAGCGGCTAACCGCAGCCTTGGCGATTCCTTCGCCACGGATCGGTCCTCTACGCCCGATTCAAACGGCCTAATCTTTGATTTGATGGCATTAGCGCCGAGGCCGGTCGCCCGTTCTGCCGAGGCCTCAACGACTGCTACAAATGATCAATCGGCGACCCAAGCGCAAGAGTCCTTGCCTACCGTCCTGGATGTTCCAACAGATAAGCGCATCAGTTCGACCCTTTCATCGGAAGCGGATATTGTCCCTATTTCTGTCGATGCGCTCGTTGCCATGGATAGCGCGGCCAAGCGAGGGCTTCAATCGAAGGCGTTCGTCCCGAAGCCGGAGACGACATGGACGATTTCCGTTCTTCCCGGTTCAGCAAAGCCTATCGTCAGCGCCACCGATGCAACGCTATCGGGTATCATCCCAGACGCCTTGATCAAGACACCCGACCTTCCAGCGGACGCGACAGTAACAGAATTGCATAACACCACCGATGGACCCGCAACGGTAGCACCTGCCACGGATGCTGCAACCGATGCGCTTCAAGCTGCCTCAACAGGGATGGTCGATAAACAGGCACCCAAACTAGAAACCAACCCTCTGGATACAACCAAAAATCTGGTTGAACCCGTCTCCGACCCAAACGCCTTACCAACACAAAGCGTTTTAATCAGCGCGATTGAACCAACACCTGCCCTAGCAGATACAATGCTTCCTACGGGCGTTACGGCCGCGGAGCCGGTGACGGCGGATACCAAAAAGTCCGACAAAAATGCATCTTCTGACCCAATCGGTGAAAAATCAAAAAAAGTCTTGTCTGACGTTTGTGCCGTAACACCGCTTGATCCGACCTTAGGGACAGGGATCCTCTTACCGACCGAATTCATACCACTAACGCCGATAACGGCGCCAACGGCTGATGTCGCGCACGAAGCTGTAACCGACAACCAACAGGTTCTAGCGGATCAAGAGGGCAACAAAAGCACGTGGCAACAGCAACAGCTTCGTCAAGCTCCAACGCTCCTTTCAAACGTCATACCGACAAAGAGGCCGCTTGCATCAGATATTCGCAACAGTGAAGCTCAACCGACCCTTTTAAACAGCATACCAGCCGACGGACCGGTTCCATCCGAACTTCGCAACAGTGACGCTCAACCGGCTTTTCTCACGACTCCTCCCACTCTTGCTGGAAAAGCAGTTCCATCGGGCGGCAAAGTGGCCGTTGAACAGGAAACTATGTTAAACGCTCAAAGGGAACACCCAAGGGCCATAGGCGCGAATGAGCAGAAGCAACATGCCTCTGATCAACAGCAAAACGGCAGCAACCCGCCACCCTCGCCGCAAAGCATTGCCGACCGTTTTGATCGACGCATTGACGGTTTAACCATATTGCCGGATCACGCTAGCACCCAAACCGAGCAATCAAGCGTATCAACTTTGATGGTTTCGACGAAAGATTTGCCAGCTGAGATCACGGTCGAATCGGTCAGCATCAACGCCGTTGAAAATACTGACAATGACAAAGATCCATCTGCAACAACGGCATCCACTCCATCCACTACCGCTTCAACAATGGCGGTCTTTTCTGAGTCAGATCACGGAAGCGGTGTCGTCATCGATACCACCAATTTCAGATTGTCCAGCCAAAACGGTTCAGCACCGTTGGTCCAGTCAAACAGCGCTACCGCAGCATCAACGGCAATGCGGGCTGACAATGCCGGCTTTATTGCACAGAGGGACCGCGCGATGGAGCAACAGATCATTTCAGCGCTGCGCAATGGCCGCGATGAAATCCGGTTTTCGCTCTATCCAGCCACGCTTGGTCAGGTCACGATCAATTTAGCGCTCGACGGACAAAAAGTTCGCATTGGCATGAAAACCTCCAACCGAGATGCCAGCGCCCTTTTGCTGGGTGAACGGCAATCACTCATTACCTCGCTTGGCCAAGAAGGGTTCACCCTCGATGGCTTCGACGTGACCGATGACGCCACGCGCAATCCGGCATCCAAAGATCAATCCCAAAACCATCCGTCGAAGACCACCTCAAGGGCTTCTGACGATCGCTTCTCACTCGATATCACCATCTAAGCAGGAATAATATCATGGCAGCAGCAGCCCCAAAAGCCGCTCCGAAGGAAACTGAAGAAGGCGGCGAAAAGAAGAAGAGCCCGATCATCAAGATCGCTATCTTCGTTGTCGCTGGAATAGCCCTTATTGG
>CANCAR010000142.1 GCA_947374125.1 Hyphomicrobiales bacterium
GAAGGACAAAAGCCATGCCGAACTGACGCATGAGATTATCATGTCTCGCACGCTTTGCGCGCGCCATGGCGCGATGTTGATTGTGAATGATTATTGGCAGATTGCGCTCGATGAAGGCTGCGATTTTGTCCATCTGGGTCAAGAAGACATGGACAGTGCCGATTTTAAGGCGTTGAAGGCAGGCGGCGTGCGCGTGGGGCTTTCTACCCATACGCCGCAAGAGCTTGATCGTGCGCTTGGCTGTCAACCTGATTACATTGCTTTGGGGCCGATTTATCCGACGATACTTAAGCAAATGACATATAATGCGCAGGGGTTGGAGCGCATTGGCGAGTGGAAGAGGCTGATCGGTGATATTCCGCTCGTTGCCATTGGCGGGCTAACGCCGGAACGCGCGAAGCTTGTACTAGCCGCTGGAGCTGACAGCGCCTGCGTGGTCACGGATGTTCTGCAAAATGCCGATCCGGAGGCAAGAGCGCGGGAATGGCTAGAGGCTGTGCAGCATTAAGCGCGAGCATGTCGCCGCTCAAGCCCACGTTACTTTATTGCATCAGGCTCGTTTCAAACACATCGTCGGCAGAGCTGACGAGGCGTTGGCAATTATTGGCGTTGATGTCGAGTTCTGCCTCGTTCTTAGCGATTTCGATGCGACGTCCCTGCTGAATGGCGCAGGCTTGGCCGTTGATGCGCGCCGTGATCGTCAAAATATCGCCCTTAGGACGATGTGGTAGAAAGAAATAGCCGTCTTGATTGGTTTCGGTTTTGAGCACGCCGGCAAGAGCCGAATTGGCGCGGATTTTGATTTGCGCTAGGCCTTGTTTGCCGTCCAATGTAACACGACCCGCGACGAGCTTCGTACCATCCTCCGCCTCGCCATTTGGATTAGGACGCAAAGCCCGCAAGTCCGCCAACTCCAGTACCGTGCCGGGTTTGGCATTCACGAGCGCGATACGGACGCTGCGTACTTTGCCAAGCGGGAGCGGCGGACGCGACCAATGCGCGGCGCGCATCACAATGTCTGGCCAGTCGAGCGAGGCGACGTCGAGGGTTTCATACCGCCAATCAGCCGAATTCGGAATGGTCGGGAGATGCCATTGGCTGGAAGGGAGAAGCTCTGTCTCGGGTGTATCCATCTCGTTGATGGATACGACTTTGCCGTCGTCCATGATGAAATCGATTTCGACATTGCCGGTTGATGCGCCGCGCTTTTTACCAGCAACGCCCAGTTTGCGCAGGGCCAATTGGATATGGCTCGTGTTCCAGAATTCTAGCCTTGAGGGGCGAAACAATACTTCGCCGCGACCGGTTTCATCCGCCGTGAGCGTTAGGATTTTCGAACCGGAGGGATCGTTTGGTTTCGGCTCCCGCTCGCGGGATTCGCCATTATCAACCGAAATCTGGCCCTTTTCGAACAGCGCTACATGGTCGAGCACTGCGGTAGGCGTGTTGTCATCCACCAAGGTGATCGACGCTCGTCCCGTCTCATCCGGCAGGTTACGCGTGAAGGCGTGGAGTTCGGTTGCCCCGATAAAGACTTTGGTTTTGGCCGTATCGGCGACATAGATGGTGAGCCCATGAAGGTCGCGGCTGCCCGCGTGCGGATCGGGCAGAATGCGGCCAGTAACTGGATCATTCCACGGCTCAATCGTGATCGTGTTGGTTGTGTCATCGATGGTAAGATGATCCGCAATGGCCATTCGCATTTGCTGATAGCGTACCCAGGTGGAGCCGGGCGGCGACCAAACGCGCTTGTTATCCGGTACCGTGCCATCAAAATTGTAAACAAGATTGGCAAGCCGCTCCATCCATTTCCGGACGGCGGGGGTGACGGGCTCTTCTGTGGTGTGGTTGAAGTCAGAGCCGCGCGAGCCAAAATGCGTATACCAGAAATGCCGAACGGGCTCGCCAAGGCGGATCATCTCGACGCTTGAAGCCACCAGCATGGCGAGGGCATCACCCTGCGCGCTGTCACACCGTAAGCCGCAATAAAGGTCGCGGCGGTCTTGAAAGGGTAGGTGGGGCACGATGCGGCGTACATCTTCGGCGAATGCCTCGGGGGTTGAGCGGTTAAACTCACCGGTATTCGAGCGCGGCACGTTATAAAAACCCGGATAGCTTGAGGTAAGTGCGGGCAATCCCTGTTTCGCGTCGAACGTCATCGGGCTGAAATAATCAGACTTCTCGGCCGCGAAATAGGACCATACGCCATCAATCCCGAGGCTCTTTAGAATATCGGCATGATAGGCGTGGCTCGTTTTATCGGTCGCGTGTGTCTCGCGCCGGACAACGACCGAGGGGTCGCTAAAAATGGTGCCGGGTGAACGCGGGACCTCATAGAATTTACCGGGAACACCAAAATCCTGCGCCAGCGTATTGCCACCATGCGACGTCAGCAAAGCGGGTCGCATATTCCAGTCGGCGAGTGTCGGGGCCTCGCGGAGCACGGTTAATCGGCTGAAATCATCGCGCTCCATCTGCGTGACGGCCAAGGCGCAGCCCTTAGAGCAAGACGGAGCTTCAAGCGTGACCTTGTTCATCATGCCCGCGTTCAAGGCGAGATGGTTGAGGGTGTCGCCTTCGGTCGGGATGATGAGTTCGACGATGACGCCGTGACTGCCGGTTTGAAGCTGGACTTGGCGACCCTTCGCAATCTGATCAGGACCGTAGAAGAGGGACCGTCCGGTGCTGTCGGCCAAGGTAATGGAGAGATCGGCAGGTGGCTCAGCGGTAAAATAGAGCCGGACGTTCTGGCGTTGATCATTGGCGATGGCTGAGTCGGTCGCCGGAAGGGTCAGATCGGTGTGCGCCGAGGAAAGCGGAATGCTTGGCTCAAAAGTGTTGCGGAGCTGGTAGGTCGAATCTTCCTGCCAGCCGTGGAATTGGTCAATATTGCCGCGGTGCCATTCGCGCAACAGCAGGGCGTAGGCGGGAAGACCATCAACGCCCGAAGGGGTGCGGTTCAGCCGGTCTGGGCCCAAAAACACTGTGGAAAGACGGCTGCTGCCATGTGGCCAAAGGGAATCGGTAACGGGCAGGCCGAGTTCCTGATTGAAAACCCGATGGATGGCTGCACCATGCCAAGGCTTTAACTCGTCCGCATCATCGCTGAAGCTCACCACCTGGCGGAATGGATAGGGCAAGTCGCGCAGGCGCACGGCATTTTCAGTGCCAGACGCAAGGCCTGCACCGAAAAACGATGTCATCGACACAAGAAGAGAAGCAGCAAAGGACAGCCGCCGAGGAAACACACTGAAGGACACGTCACAACCTCGGGGGAATTATCGAACCACTTTGTTTACAGATACTCATCACATGCCGCGCTTCTACTCGCTTCAAAGGGTTGGCGGCCAGCATGTGGCAGCCAAATGTTACCAATTTGTGACATTTATAGGGTGTTAGTAGCATCATTTTCGCTTTTTACGGTTAAAGGCTCCAGACATCGAGGCCGTCCGGACGCGAGGCACGCGGCAATGCGCCCTTTACATCCAGAACAATCGCTTTGCCTGGCTTTAATAAATCGGAGATCAACGCCCAGCCTGTCGCCATATAGGATTTGTGCGCGACCGCGAGGATAACCGCATCGGCTTTGGCAAGCTTGCTCTTATCCACAAGTTCAATGCCAAATTCGTGATGCACTTCCTCGGCCAACGCCATCGGATCATGCGCCTGTACCGTGATACCGAAGTTTTTGAGTTCGGTGATGATATCGACGACCTTTGAATTGCGAATGTCCGGCACGTCTTCTTTGAAGGTCAGGCCAAGCACCGTCACAACGGGATTAGCGCGGCCATCGGCCAGAAGCCTGCGGATGCATTCGCGTGCGACGCGGGGCCCGACGGCATCATTGGTGCGACGGCCTGCCAGAATAACTTCCGGGTGGCAGCCGGCCTTTTCCGCGCGATAGGTGAGATAATAGGGATCGACGCCGATGCAGTGGCCCCCGACCAAGCCGGGACGGAAGGGAAGGAAGTTCCACTTTGTGCCGGCGGCTGCCAGCACATCCAGCGTGTTAACGCCCAGTGCGTGGAAGACTTCCGATAGCTCGTTCATGAGTGCGATGTTGAGATCACGCTGGGTGTTTTCAATCACCTTTGCGGCTTCTGCGACCTTGATCGACGGGGCTTTGTGAATGCCGGCTTTCACAACGGAGCCATAGACGGCAGCCACGATTTCGAGCGTTTCTGGCGTTTGGCCGGAAACCACCTTGGTAATCGTCTCAAAGCGATGAACGTGATCACCGGGGTTGATGCGCTCTGGCGAATAGCCGACGGTGAAATCAGTGCCGGATTTTAAACCCGAGACGCGCTCAAGCACCGGCACGCAATCTTCTTCCGTGGCACCCGGATAGACGGTTGATTCATAGACAACGATATCGCCCTTTTTGAGTACATTACCGACGGTCTCAGATGCTTTGAGCAGCGCGGTCAGATCGGGGCGGCGGGCTTCGTCAATTGGCGTTGGCACAGTGACGATGAAGAAATCGGCGGTTTTCAGCGTGCCGCGGTCATGCGTGAAGGTGAGCGTCGGCGCTTTGAGACGGTCGCTTTCAACTTCTAAGGTGCGGTCATGGCCGTCTTTCAACTCGGCAATCCGGCGTTGATCGATATCGAAGCCGATGACCGTTTCACCTGCTGCTGCAAAGGATACGGCCACGGGAAGACCGACATAGCCAAGTCCGATGACGGCGATTTTTCTTAGATGAGCCACTTATAAAGTCTCCACTTTCAAATATTAAACGCCGTCTAGACGGCAAAATGCGGATCAGCAATCCTCAATTCGGCCATATCGCGGTAAATTGCGGCGATTTGGGTGCCGATTGCGGTTGATGAGAATAGTTTTTCAACGCGACGACGCCCTGCTGCCCCAAATTGGGCGCGAAGGGCAGGGTCACGGGCTAAGATTGCAATGGCGATCGCGAGCGCATTGGCATCATCCACCGGAACAAGAAATCCTGTTTCGCTGTCAATGGCGACGTCCCGGCAGCCCGGAACATCGGTGGCCACAAGTGGCCGACCGAGCGCCGCTGCTTCAAGCAGTGCTTTGGGGAGGCCCTCACGTCTTGAGGGTAGAGCAGCGATATGGCAACGCGCCCAAAGGGCTTGGATATCATCGACATGGCCGAGCCACTCAACGCCGGGCTGGCGGGCGAAGGATTGTAAATCGTCGATGGATATCGCGGAGCGGTTGGTGGGGTCGTAATCGCCAGCGAGCAAAAGCCGTGTGTTAAACCCTTTTGCGTGAAGCATGGCTTGCGCCTCCACAAGGGGACGGATGCCTTTGTCGTTGAGCATACGCGCCGCTATGCCGATGGTAATCGGGCCTTCTGGCTCTGGTAGGGGTTTGAGAAGATCGGTATCGACGCCTGATCCTGCCACGAGGCGGATAGTATTGGCTGGAATATCAATAGAACGAAGCGCTGCCCGATCATCTTCGTTTTGAACGACGGATAGGGAGAATTGGCGCGTTAACAGGATGCGAAGCGCCAAAATAAGGCCGGTTTTGAGGATTTTACCTTTCAGATCGCGGCCAATAAAGCCCGAACCTAAACCCGCAATGGTATTGACGGTTGCTATGGATAGGCCAGTTGCGGCCAATTGGCCGAAAATGACGGGAATAAGCGCAATATGATGAATGATATCGGGCTTAAGGCTCTGATAAAGGCGGCGAATGGCCCAGATATCCCTCACAATATCCAGCGGCGAGCGCTTGAGCTTTTCCCATGGCAGATCATGCACGGTAAAACCCTCGGCACGAATGGCATCGCCATAGGATTTGACCCGCGTGCCGACATGGACCTCAAAGCCAGCCTTAGCCGCTGCGCGTGCCATCGGCAGGCGATGCGACATGAAATACCGGTCATCGGTTACAAGAAAGAGCAGTTTAGGCGAGGCCATGCGGGTTATAAGGAGTTCCAAAAGCGAAAGAATAAGGGTTTTACCGTTTGTGTGCCGCTGCAATAGCGGAGTGATCCTGTCTGAAGGATGAACGGAGAACCATTTTCCGTCATTGCGAGCGTCAGCGAAGCAACCCAGCTAGCGAAACACATTAAAGTGCAGTTTAACCGTAGCATTTTATCCGTCATCATCAGCTGGGTTGCTTCACGTTCGTTCGCAATGACGGGTGGTGATGTTACCCCTCAATCTCCCCTGATTCAGCTTCAGTTCATCCTCGGCGTGCTTCTTGCCGCCTCGGGATTGGACAATTCAGCCTCGTATTTGTCATCTATTGGTGGTAACGGGAGCGGAATTGATCAATTCATTGCAAATCTGCGGCGTTTTGACGTTTAATCGAAGGATATTCCCTTGAAGACCTATGCCCTTGTTGGAGCTTCCGGTTACATCGCGCCACGCCATATGAAGGCGATTAAGGATACGGGCGGGGAGCTTGTGGTTGCCTTTGATCCGAATGATTCGGTGGGTATTCTCGATAGTCATTTCCCGGACGCGCATTTCTTTACCGAATTTGAGCGATTTGACCGCCATGTGGATAAACTCCGGCGTCGGGGCGAGCGGCTCGATTATGTCTCGATTGCCTCGCCGAATTATCTGCATGATGCGCATTGCCGCTTTGCGTTGCGCGCGGGCGCAGACGCGATCTGCGAAAAGCCTTTGGTGCTCAACCCGTGGAATATTGACGGGTTGGAAGAGATTGAGGCTGACACGGGCAAGCGGATTTATTCGATTTTGCAGCTTCGTCTGCATCCGGCCATCATCGCGCTGCGCGATAAATTTGCCCATTCCACCAAAAGGCACAAGGTTGAATTGACTTATTGCACCTCGCGCGGGCGCTGGTATCACGCGTCTTGGAAGGGCG
>CANCAR010000143.1 GCA_947374125.1 Hyphomicrobiales bacterium
AGGTCAAACGCGCACGCAACATGTAGCGCTTCGATATCCTCAAGCCAAGTGAACGCAACATCGTAGGATGTCCAACGTCCACCAATCGTAATGGCGATTTCGTCATCGCCCGCACGGTCAAAGTTCCAATCGCGAAGACTGGCCAGACGTTCGACAATATCGAGCGGATGCTCGCTGCGGTCGTTATGGAATGAATCACTGAGCGACATTTCGTATCCAATGCCTTGGCTGCGCGATCCGACGGGACTGCAATTCAGCCTTCAGGCAAAGGGGACGCTCACGGATTCGTCTGAATCGCACAATCGTCGGATTTATCTGTCCACAGACGATTGCTACTGACGGGCATTGAAGCAGCCGATATTAGGCACCTTTTTGCTCAAGCGCTGAAAGGCGGGCGGCCAAACGCTCGTTTTCTTCGCGGGCGAGAACGGCCATCGTGCGAACAGCCTCGAATTCTTCGCGAGAAACCACGTCGAGATCGCGGATCAACCTCTCCAACTGCGATTTCATCACGCCTTCTGCCTCGCGTTTCATGCCCGTGGCGACGCCAGCCGCGTCAGTCATGAGGCGAGCAAAGTTGTCGACTATCGGATTGCCTGTCTGGCTCATGGTCGTTCATTCCAATTTACAAGGGAAACTGTTCGCCTGTCTCTAACACGCTTGTAAGCGCTTTCCATCCTCTTCTTGACGGCTAGACGTTCGCAAGGCAAGCGTACCGTTACGAGGTTATCAATGCCAATATACGTCATTCCTTTCCCGCAGATCGATCCGGTCTTGATCGAATTTGGTCCGGTCGTCATCCGATGGTACGCGATTGCCTATATAGCAGGCCTTGTGTTGGGCTGGAAACTGGCATTCGCGGTTGCATCCCGCCCAATACTTTGGGGCAAGCGGACGCCGCCGAACCATGCGACGATTGACGATCTTCTAGTTTACACGGCGCTCGGCATCGTGATCGGCGGGCGTTTAGGCCATGTGCTGTTCTATGAATTAACCTATTATATTGCCCATCCTGCCGAGATTCTTGCCGTCTGGCATGGCGGCATGGCGTTCCACGGCGGATTGATTGGCACCTGCATTGGACTTATTCTCCTCGCTAGAAACCATAAAACATCAATTTTTGCCCTCACCGATATTGCAGCCATTGTTTCGCCGATCGGATTGTTTTTCGGACGACTCGCGAACTTCATTAATGGCGAATTATGGGGAAGACCCAGTGATGTTGCTTGGGCCATGGTCTTTCCGCGGGCGGATTATCAACCCCGCCACCCAAGCCAACTGTATGAAGCAGCCCTCGAAGGCCTATTCATATTCATTATAATTGGTCTTATCGCCCGATCAGGTGGATTAAAACGACCCGGCTTGCTCTCAGGTCTTTTCGGTATTCTGTACGCAGCTGCGCGAACCATTTGCGAATTCTTTCGAGATCCAGACCCCAGCAGCGAACTCCTCGCCGGCGGCCTAACAATGGGTATGGCACTCTCGGCGCCACTCGCCTTGATCGGATTTTGGCTCGTTTGGCGCAGCTTTAAGACCGTCATAAAACCATGACGCCTCTTGGCGAGGAATTGATCCGCCTGATCCAGCAGGAAGGGCCAATCAGCGTCGAACGCTATATGGGTATGGCGCTCGGCGACCCGCGCTACGGCTATTATATGACGCGCGACCCGTTTGGCACTAAGGGCGATTTCACAACAGCTCCGGAAATTTCGCAAATGTTTGGCGAAATACTCGGGCTTTGGTGCGCCGATCTTTGGATACGCATGGGGTGCCCGACAGAGCTCTCACTCGTCGAACTAGGCCCCGGTCGAGGCACGCTGATGCAAGATGCGCTGCGAGCAATGAAACGGATTAAAGGACTTTACGAGACTATGTCCATCACCTTGGTCGAAATCAGCCCGGTATTGCGCCAAGCCCAAAGTCTAGCCCTTGCCCCATTTGGCCTTCCTGTAGCCTGGCAAAGCGAGATTACCGCCCTTCCCCAAAAGCCGACCCTCGTCATCGCCAACGAGTTTTTTGACGCCCTGCCCGTTCGACAATTTCAACGAGCAAGCGGAAAATGGCACGAACGATTGATCGGGCTTGATCATCACAACGCACTCAGCTTCGGTCTTGCAGGAGAGGCCGAAAGCTCCGCGCTGCCTGACGCGCCTGAAGGCACTATCCTTGAACGCTGCCCAATCGGCGAGCACCTGATGGCTGAACTCTCGCGCCATATCGCACGCTTTGGCGGCGCTGGAGTGGCCATCGACTATGGCCATACCCAATCCGGTTTTGGCGAAACACTCCAAGCGTTAAAGAGCCATACCTTTGTCGATCCGTTAAAAGACCCGGGTAAAGCCGATCTTACCATTCATGTGGATTTCGAGCGCCTCGCTGCTTCGGCCCATGCGCAAGGTACATTGATATCCGGTCCCATGGCGCAAGCCGACTTTCTCGAAGCGCTCGGGATTAAAGAACGCGCCCTTCTCCTAAAGAAAAGTGCAACACCGGATCAAGCAGCGTCAATCGAAGCTGGCTTGACGCGCTTAACCGACCGTTCTCCAAAAGGCATGGGCAGCCTGTTCAAAGTGCTCAGTTTCCGCCATGCTGACTGTCCTCAACCCGCTGGATTCGTCTAACACCATGGGCCTACCTTCACTCAATCCGATCCGTGCCGATGCGTTACATCTAAATTGCATCCAGCATGGCTTTTTTACGCGGCAGGGCGGTGTATCCGAAGGACTGTACGCCTCGCTGAATGGTGGGCTTGGTTCAAATGACTTAAACGACCACATTCTCGAAAATCGCCTGAGAATGGCCAAAGCACTCGGTGGTCGGCCAGAAGAATTCCTCAGCCTTTATCAAATCCACTCGGCTGAAACGGTTACCGTCACAAAGGTTTGGAGCGCGGAAAATCGTCCAAAGGCAGATGCCATGGCAACTCGGATAACGAGCATAACGCTAGCGATTGCGACAGCCGATTGCGGGCCAGTGCTTTTTGCCGATGCGGAAGCGGGCGTCATTGGTGCTGCTCATGCAGGCTGGAAGGGAGCTTTGAACGGGGTTTTAGAAAGAACGTTAGAAGCGATGGAAAAACTAGGCGCACGGCGCCAGCAAATGGTAGCCGTACTTGGCCCCACCATCAGCCAAAGCGCATATGAAGTTGGGCAAGAGTTCAAGGCACAATTCATCGAGGCCGACGTGGCGCATGAAGCGTTTTTCTTGTCTGGGAAAACAGCCGACAAAAGCCACTTCAATCTTCCCGCCTTTATTGGGTATCGCTTGAAAACCGCCGGAGTCGGACATTTCGATGATCTGGCGCTTTGCACATACAATGATCCAACGCGCTTTTTCAGCTTTCGTCGAACGACCCACTGTCAGGAACCGGATTATGGTCGGCTGATTTCAGCCATCCGCCTCACGCCCCCGTAATATCGGGCGTACGCCAGCCAATGTGCTGGCCTGCATCAACCGGGATCATATGTCCGGTTATATTCTTGGTGCGGGCCAGATAAAGGACAGCATCGGCGATCTCATTAGGATCGACCGTATGCTCAAGTGGTACTCCCATCGCCTCGCGCTCCAATCCAATCTCGCCGTCGTGGAGATTAGGAAGCGTAGGACCGGGCCCTACCGCATTAACCCGAATATGGGGAGCCAAAGACTGCGCCATCGTCGTCGTCGCGGTATAAAGGCCTGCCTTTGAAAGTGTATAGGTAAAAAACTGCGGCGTCAGCTTGAGCACCCGGTGATCAATGACATTCACAATTGAGGCATTCGAATCCGCTGGAACCTGAGCCGCAAAATCGCGCGAAAGGCAAAGCGGTGCCAAAAGATTGATCGACATATGCGTCAAAAATCCCGTGTCAGAAAAATCCAGCAGCCGATCCGAATGAAAAACCGAAGCATTGTTCACAAGTAAGGAAATCGAACCGAAACATGTAGCCGCTTGTTCAATCAATTGATCCCGCTCGGACGCAACAGATAAATCAGCCGCGACAGCTGCAGCCTGTCCTCCCTGCTCTCGCAACTCAGCGGCCAAAGCCACTGCCGCATCCATGGAGCCATTGGCATGGAGAACAACGGCATAGCCTTCTCGCGAAAGACAACGTGAAATCGCCGCTCCCACGCGCCGTGCCGCGCCCGTAACGAGGACAACTGGCAAAGCCTGCTGATCGTGCTTTTGAACCGACATGGCTTTTTCCTTTTGATTTCTGCAGCAACGCCTATGCGCTTTGCATGTCATAACACGAACGACAAGCGGGATTGGTTTACCTTTTGGTTACCGTGTTTGCAGTCATTCCTTCGGAATGATGCCCTAAACGGCTAGAATCTCATTCAAACTTTATGCAGTTCGGCGGGAATAGGACATGAAACGGCACCTTGTTGTAACACTCGTGGCTCTTTCTTCCATAATGACACTGTCAATTAACGTCGCCAAAGCCGACGATCTGTTTGGTAATCCAGATGCAGGGCGTGCCGTTTGGCAAGGGGCTTACATCGGCGCACACACAGGTGCGGGTTTGGGAACCGCCGGAGGACTCTCGACAGGTGGAACCGTTATCGGCCTCCATGGCGGCTATAATTTCCAAGCAGGTCAGATCGTCGGCGGCGGCGAGGTCGATGCAACGTCATCGCAAATCAAAAACAACGCATCGGGCGAGACATTTACCCAAAAATGGATGACCTCCGGACGGATGCGCGGTGGCTTCGTCAATGGCAACCTCATGACCTTTGGGACATTTGGCATTGCGGCGAGTGCCACGAATTACACCAACACCTATTCGACCGACGTCAGCAAAATCGGCTGGGTTTATGGCGGCGGCGTTGAAGCCATGGTCATGCCCCATGTGGTGCTGCGCGGCGAATTACTACGCTATGACATGGGTAGCGCATCCTACAAAAATTCGATTGGACAATCGGTGGCTTTGGATACGCAATCTAACGTATTCAGATTTGGCATAAGCTATAAATTCTAGACTTAATTATTGATTTTAGATTTTTTCATTGATTAAATTTTAGTAAACATGGAACTTATTTACGTCTCGATCATTTCCTCATTTGAGCACTTTACGCTCACATTATCGCCTCTATTGAGCGTCATCAAATAAATTCAAAATGAGAGGGTAACAATACCTCTCATTGTGGCGTACCTGCTGACGGTCATTGCACCATTGCAGGTCGAACATCAGGAGCTAATCTTATGAGTATGATCGCCAGACTAGGCCTCGTCGCCTCGACCCTTCTCATTGTAACGACAGCATTTGCCGCTGATATTCCGAGCAAAAAGAAGGCCCCAATGGCCACTATTGCACCGATTGCTGCGCCGCGTCCGTTTGCATGGAATGGCGTCTATGGCGGTGTTAACGGTGGCTTCGGCTCCGGTAATTTCACGAAAGAGGGCCGCGATATCTTTGGCAGCCCAACCGGTGGACTTCTCGGCGTAACAGGTGGCTACAATTACCAGATGCCGAACAATTGGGTAGTTGGTATTGAGGGCGATATCGGTATCGCCAATATCAAGGCCAGCACGACCGGTTCAAGCGAACTTCGTTACATGAACACCATTCGCGGACGCTTGGGCTATGCGATGGATCGTAGTCTTCCCTATGTGACGGCGGGTTATGCCGGTGCCACCTCGCATGATGATAATCTCGGCATTACGGCTGACACCTACCACAATGGCTGGACGGCTGGCGGAGGCGTCGAAATGGCACTCACCGATAGCTGGTCAGCCAAGATTGAGGGTCTATATGTCCATCTTGAGGAAAAAGGCATCCCAAGCTCAACCGGTCAATCAGGAGCTGATCTTGGAATTGCCCGAGTTGGTTTGAATTATCGCTTCTGAGCGTTAACCATAAAATTTTAATCGCCCGCAGCAACCGCTGCGGGCTTTTTTTATTCCGTTATATCAACGCGGCATGGTTTCCGCATAAGCGGGATAACGGGCAGCAAAATCGATCAACCACGCGGCAAGCTTCGGGCGACCGTTCCGCCATGTTTCGCCAAAGCGAAAATCAAGATAACCTAGCGTGCAGGCCACACCGATCGAGCCGATTGTCGGTACAGGGGACAGATGCGGTAAATGGGCCTCAAGCGCATCCAATCCACGCTCCACCTTGCCCATCTGATGCTCAACCCATTTTGGCTCGCGCCGATCCTCTTCGCGGAAGCGAATTTCATAGATTTGAAGAATGGCAGCATCCATAATGCCATCCGCCAGCGCCTGAAGCGTCAAGGCGTCGAACCGATCCTTGCCAGAAGCGGGAATGACTTTTCCGCCACCCGCCAAAATATCCAGATATTCAACGATCACGCGCGAATCATACAGCGTAGTGCCGTCATCCAAGGTCAAAGCTGGAATTTTACCGAGTGGATTCTGCTTCCTGATGGCGTCATCGGGATCGAGTGTATTGGTGACGACAATCTCAATTTTATCCATAAGGCCAAGCACGATAGCGGCCATTTTGACCTTACGACCAAAGGGGGAAGCAGGCGAAGAGCGCAAGATCATAGGCAGGTTCCTATTCTGAATGAATGCATCGCTGCATTGTGACGATCAATCTTCCGTTATCAGGAAACCTAAGGATCATCCAGCGTGTCAGGATATTTCTCGGCGCGCCTCGCCAGCAATCCAATCCACATTCCAACCATGGACTTCGTCCTGCCGAAGCAACCTATCCAACCAGGGAAGGAGCCTGTTGAGTTCCTCCATTAATCGCCAAGGCGGATTGACGATAATCATTCCTGAGCCAGCAAGGCCACCCGCATCGTACAGCGCTTTAACCCGCAATTCGGCGCGCAAAATCTTCGGAATTCCTGC
>CANCAR010000144.1 GCA_947374125.1 Hyphomicrobiales bacterium
AGGGCCGTGACAATCTCTTCGGCCTTCTTTGGACCGATGCCATGAATATATTGAAGCGCGATGATCACGCGCTTATTCGTCGGAATGTTAACGCCGGCTATACGAGCCATAACACGTCTCCATGTCGGCTTTGAATTCCTTAGGAACCAAAGCTGGTTACAGATACCACGCACCGGTGGAGGCCGGCCTACGCGTGGGATGATTTAAAACGGAAATAGCCATCCGACAACCCCTCGCAAGGTTGCCCGATGACCTATCGATTTAAGTCAGTGAGGGGGAGATAGAGGATGAAGGGGGATAAGTCAATGGTTTCGAAGCCCGTGATTAAAATGGGATATGAGTTTTGCCTTCTCAACTTCGGGCGGATCAATGCGTCCGACTTTATGAAGCCACGCCGCAACGTCGGCCCAATTCCAGAGCGGACTTTCCGACGTGAACCGTGCAACCGGAGGCGGAAACGCTGATCCCCTTTGCCCGCTGGCGTAAAGCGAGATCGCGGCTCGTGTCATCCCGGAGCGCGTGGCAATATCGGAAAGTGCGACAAGCGGCTCCGGCTCGATCCTGATCACCCGGCCGCCGACCTCGGTAACCTGTTCGATAGCGGATGAGATAGCCCCTTCAAAGGTCTCGGACGCGCGGGCAAAATCAAGGATGATTACGCCACGCTGAAAAGAAATCGTAGCGTCATCGCAGCCCGCGTCATAAAAACGGCTTTCAAAATCTTCCGCCGTCGGATCTACCCCCTCGGCGATGATAGAAAACTCATGAATCTGCATTGCTTTTATCCCCAGCATGCGGACATCGTGCAAGCGCACGAAGGATTTGCCCAGCATGGGTTTCAGGGTCCCGCGGCGTGCCATTTACGCCAATTTGACACCCGTCCCTATCGGCATGGGCGCAAAATAGACGACCCCAATGCCCCATTTTACGCAAAGTCTATCCCTGCGCCTCGGCCTGACGCACGGCATCTTAAACCGATTTATGAGGATGACGAGGGCGAGCCAAACGCATACTTCCTTAGATCAGATGTTAACATTTGTCAACACTAAATTACTGTAGTGCCTTGGTCGCAAGCGCCACAACACGCGGAATGGGTTTATCGCCCTGCTCATAATAGGCCACCGTCCGGCGGCTTAATCCGAGGGCGCGAGCGGCACTATCGAGCGTGTAGGCTTTCTTTTCGCGCCAAAGCCGGAAGGCTTCTGGTGCCATGGTGACGCCCCTCTGTTCATCCGCCAAACGACGCAACGTATCGGCGGACATATCGATCTCATCGGTCCAGATAATATCCGTCCCATGCTCCCCTACCCTGACTCGCGCAAATAATTCTGCCGAGTGGCGCAAGGGTTCGTAAAGCTTAAACATATGGATTGGACCGGACACATCGATATCGGTTTCTTCGCCAGTCGTCCAACGAACCCGGAGCGACAAGGAATTGAGAAGCGGAGAGACTAAAATGATCCGGGGAAGTATTTTTTTCGGCATATTCAGCCTCTCTCGTTCAACTCGATCCATTTCAAAGCCAGAATTTCGCGTTTGCCCTGTGCCCATTTTAAGGCATCCGCGATGTCGCTGGCCCGCACTTCGCCTTCCAAAACTCTAAAATCGGATAGACTTACCAAGACTTCAAAATCCGGTGCCACAATATGAAAATGCGGCGGGCGATGATCGTCCGCATACATGCGAATGCTGACGGCACCGATCCGATGAAGGGTGGGCATGAAGTCTTCTCTTATGGTGCAACTATTGCACTAATTTGGGATAAAGTCAAACTAACTTCCTTTTCACTCTCGACTTAAAATCGGCATTAAGTCAAAGATTTTGACTATACACTCAATCAATTTTTTGGTTCTAAAAAGGGAAACTATGAGGACTAATTTAATTAGGCAACTAGATATCCAAAACGTCGATTTTCATGAATTAGATATCGTACTGATGACAATTTTCGACACATGGACTTATGGAAATGATGAAATATTTTACACCTGCGATTCGGAAAAACTCCATGTAAAATATAATAAAAAATGGAAAATTTCAGAAAAACTAAAATTTAATGGCAGTAAAACTTTATATGATGAAATAATAAAAGAAATAAATTCTATTAACATTCAAAATGAGCATAAATGCGCTGAAAAATATATTTATAGTTTTGAACCTATCAAAGCCGAGTTTAATTATAAAAATACAATTATTTTGAAACCTCTTCCATCCGAAGCGCCACAACCACCTTTTTCAATGGCAAAGCATGCCGTGAAACTTAAGGTCAAGTATAATGGCCACCACAATTCCCGATTAAATGCTTTACGCAGCCAAAAAGCTCTTCGAGAAGCCGAATTACTTTTAGTGGCTTTAAATTCAAAAATACGGTCAAATACCTCGTCGAATTCAAGGCATGAATGGGTAATCGATAATTCTGATCCAAATAACTGGTCAACAAAGTACCTATCGGTTGGGTATCATTTTGATAAAAACCCGTCGAGCAATCAAAGCGAAACCGCACAGCCGCAATCATTTACCGAAAATATTGAAAACCTTTTGGACAAATATTTTAATCTTGAACAAACAAAAATGGAGCAATTTCTCCGGGCTTGCTTTTGGTTGGATAATGCAAACGAAATTTTTTGTCATTCACGTTCCGCTGCCTATATCGCACTCATAAATGCTATTGAGACGCTTTTACCTGATAGCTCTTCCGACACATGCAAAGTGTGTAACAGACCAACCAAAAGCATATCCGCTAATTTCAGAGAATTTTTGGATAACTACGTACCGAACGGGCTGGACAATAAATATAAAAACGAGCTTTATGACTTACGTTCAAAACTAACCCATGGAAAAGCTCTGCTGATTTTAGATCAACAAATTGGCGGAATGGGAGTTCGAGATATATCCGAAAGATATCAATACAGAGAGCTTGAAAATATAGTAAGAATTGCCTTGCGAAATTGGTTGAGCGAGTGATTATTCGCGCTCACGCCACCAACACACCCGCAATCGCAGCACTCACGTGATCCATCGGCTGCATGCCATCAATCTTGGTGAGCTTGCCGCCCTTCTCATAATAAGGTGCTACAACGGCTGTATCTCGGTTATAGGCTTCTAACCGCGTCTTAAACACCTCGGGATCATCATCCTTGCGAACGGGCTGGCCTGCGGCTTTTGCCTCTTCGGCGCGTTTGATGATGCGGTGGACAAGGGAATCTTGATCGACGACGAGTTCGATAACCGCGTCCAAATCCATATGCTGGACCGCCAACATATGATCGAGCGCTTCGGCTTGGGCAACCGTGCGCGGGAAACCGTCGAGAATAAATCCGTTTTTCGCGTCTGGCTCGGCGATGCGGTCTTTAATGATGCCGACGACAATATCGTCTGACACAAGGCCGCCCGAATCCATAACGTCTTTGGCTTTGATGCCAATCGGGCTTTTGGCGGCGACAGCCGCGCGAAGCATATCGCCGGTCGAGAGCTGCGGAATGCCGTGACGTTCAACCAAGCGCTGCGCCTGGGTTCCCTTGCCCGCGCCTGGCGGACCCAGCAGTATCAATCTCACCTCTTCCCCCCCCGGAGACGGGCCTTCTTAACGAGGCCCTCATATTGATGGGCCAATAGATGGCCATGAATTTGGGCCACTGTATCCATCGTTACGCTAACGACAATCAGCAATGACGTTCCACCAAAGTAGAACGGAAGTGCCGCTTGCGATACTAACAATTCAGGTAACATGCAGATAATCACAAGATAGCCAGCACCCAGCACTGTGATACGCGATAAAACCTTGTCGATAAATTCGGCCGTACGCTCGCCGGGACGAATACCAGGGATAAACCCACCCTGTTTTTTAAGATTATCGGCCGTCTCGGTCGGATTAAACACAATCGCGGTGTAGAAAAACGCGAAGAAAATAATCAAGCCCGCATAGGCCAACATAAACAGGGGCCGACCATGGCCGAGATAAGCAGCAATGGTTGAGAGCCAGCCCACATCACCGCTTTGCGCCGCAAAACTTGCCACCGTCGTTGGCAGCAAAAGAAGCGAAGATGCAAAGATCGGCGGGATAACGCCCGAGGTATTGAGTTTAAGCGGTAAGAAGGAGGTTTGCCCCTCATAGACGCGGTTACCCACCTGACGCTTCGGATAATTGATCAAGAGACGGCGCTGAGCGCGCTCCATGAACACGATAAAGGCGATCACTACAAAGGCCATCACCAGAATTGCCAGAATCAAGAAGGTCGAAATTGCACCCTGACGACCAAGCTCCAACATATTGGCAATAGCGCTGGGCAGACCGGCCACAATGCCTGAGAAAATGATAAGCGACGTCCCGTTGCCGATACCGCGCTGAGTGATCTGCTCACCAAGCCACATCAGGAACAGGGTTCCACCAACCAGCGTGATCGAGGTTGAGAGCCGAAAGAAGAGACCCGGCTCAAGAACGACATTGGTCGAGCCTTCAAGGCCGACCGCAATTCCCCACGCCTGAAAGGCTGCAAGAATAACGGTCAAATAGCGGGTGTATTGGTTGATAACCTTTCGACCCGCCTCACCTTCCTTCTTGAGCGCCTCTAGCGTTGGCACGGCCGAAGTTAGAAGCTGAATAATAATCGACGCCGAAATATATGGCATGATGGCGAGCGCAAAAATCGCCAAACGACCAACCGCACCACCCGAGAACATGTTGAAAAGGCCCAACATACCCTGTTGCTGTTGTTTGAAAAATTCCGCAAGCGCCGAAACGTTGATGCCAGGCAACGGAATATACGTCCCAAGCCGGTACACCAGCAACGCACCAAGCGTGAACCAAATGCGCTTTTTGAGCTCGTCCGCTTTCGCAAGCGCGCCGAAATTCAAGTTTGCCGCAAGCTGCTCAGCTGCCGATGCCATGCCAGGCTCCAATCCATTTTAGCCAAATAAAAATGCCGGGCGAACAGACCAAGATCCGCCGCCCGGCAACAATCTAGAAATAGCGTGCCCTAGGGCGAAGTTCAAGCCGTGGCTTCAACCGCCGCGCCAAGAAGCGTAACCGAGCCGCCTGCCTTCTCGATTGCAGCATGGGCAGATTTTGTCACGCCAGCCACTTCGAACGTCAGTTTCGTCTTGATTTCGCCAGAGCCCAAAATACGGACGCCATCGAGATGCTTCGAGCAAACGCCTGCTTCAACCAACGCCTCAATCGTCACAGACTTCTTGGCATCGAGCTTTTTCGCATCGATCGCAATCTGAATGCGGCCAAGATTGACCTCATTGAAGTCCTTGGCGTGAATATTCGTGAAGCCACGCTTTGGAAGACGACGATAGAGCGGCATCTGACCGCCTTCGAAGCCCTTGATCGCGACGCCCGTACGAGCCGTCTGACCCTTAACGCCCCGACCGGCCGTTTTGCCCTTGCCGGAACCGATACCACGACCGACCCGCATGCGGGACTTCTTGGCACCTGAATTATCACTAATACCATTGAGTTTCATGGTGCTCTCCTCACTTCACGGCCGTGCTGTCATCGACAACACGAACGAGGTGACGGACCGCAAAGATCATACCGCGCACCTCAGGGGTGTCAGGCAATGTCGAGCGGCGGCGCATTTTGTTAAGACCAAGACCAATCAGCGTTGCACGCTGGGCCTCAATCCGGCGGATCGGACTACCGATCTGCTCAACCGTCACCGTGGTGACAGCACTTTTTACTGCTGCTTTAGCCATGTCTGGTCCCCTTATGCGTCAGCGCTTGCGCCATCCGCGTCACCGCGGCGGGACTGAAGCTGGGAAACCTTGATGCCGCGACGAGCAGCCACCGAACGGGGGCTATCTTCGTGCTTCAGCGCATCAATTGTTGCGCGAACAAGATTGTAGGGGTTCGATGAACCAAGTGACTTGGCAACCACATCGTGCATGCCGAGCGACTCGAATACCGCACGCATTGGACCACCTGCAATGATACCGGTACCTGCCGGTGCTGCGCGGAGCACAACCTTACCGGCGCCATGGCGGCCAGCAACATCGTGATGCAATGTACGACCTTCACGCAATGGAACACGAATCAGCGCACGCTTGGCGGCTTCCGTTGCCTTGCGAATCGCTTCTGGAACTTCGCGGGCCTTGCCGTGACCGAAGCCAACGCGGCCCTTTTGATCGCCAACAACGACGAGAGCGGCGAAGCCGAAGCGACGTCCACCCTTCACGACCTTAGCGACGCGGTTAATGTGGACGAGCCGATCCACAAATTCAGAATCACGCTCTTCGCGATCCTTACGCTCTCTTGGTTCTCTTGCCATGTAGGCCTCTCACTAAAAACGCGGGCCCGGATCGGACCCGCTCGCTTCGAGAAATAGAAAGGGGCGGATAAACCGTCCCTTTCCAATCAGAATTCCAGGCCAGCCTCGCGAGCCGCCTCAGCCAACGCTTTCACGCGGCCATGATACATATACGAGCCACGATCAAAGACAATCGCCTTGACGCCAGCCTTGACCGCCCGTTCGGCAACAAGCTTGCCAACAGCGGTTGCAGCCGCAACATCAGCACCTGTCTTAAGTGTGCCCTTCAAATCCTTATCGACCGTCGACGCCGAGGCAAGTGTGAGGCCATTGGCATCATCAATCACCTGAGCATAAATCTGCTTCGACGAGCGAAACACGGAAAGACGCGGACGACCATTCGAAGCCGCCTTGAGCGAGCGCCTTACGCGCGCCCGGCGCCGATCGGTGGCAACAGAGTTCTTCGCCATAATAGGCCCCTTACTTCTTCTTGCCTTCCTTACGGAAGATG
>CANCAR010000145.1 GCA_947374125.1 Hyphomicrobiales bacterium
TTTTTGATCGAAGGTATAGCTCGAATTCATCCGGACAATCAGTTGATTTCGTGAGATAGTTTCGGTCCGCTAGCTGATCGCGAAATAAGATATGCATGACCGCGCAGGCTAAAGCGCCGTCGGTCCCGGGCTTTACCACCAAAGCGAGATCGGCTTGGTCTAGCGTAGCGGTGCGGTAGATATCGATAGCGACAATCTTTGCGCCGCGCTCTTTGCGGGCACGAATGGCGTGCGTCATGACATTGACTTGGGTCGCAACGGCATTGGTGCCCCAGATGACGACGCAATCCGATTTGGCCATTTCGCGGGGGTCAGGTCCCATCAATTTGCCCGTGCCCGCTAAAAAGCCGGGCCAAGCCAGATTGATGCAGATGGTTGAATAAAAGCCTGAATATTTCTTGGCGTGCCGCAAACGGTTGATGCCGTCGCGATTCACGAGGCCCATGGTGCCTGCGTAATAATAAGGCCAAATCGACTCCGCGCCGTATTCCGTCTCAAGCGCAAGAAACCGTCGCGCGATATCGTCCATCGCCTCGTCCCACGAAACGCGAGTGAATTCGCCGGAACCCTTTGGTCCCGTGCGTTTCAATGGGTAGAGCAAGCGATCTGGATGATGGTTTCGCTCGGCATAACGCGCGACTTTCGCGCAAATGACACCGGCTGTGTAGGTTTGTTCTTTTGAGCCGTACACGCGGCCAATCGTCTTATCGTCAAGAACCTCCACCTCAAGCGAGCAGGCTGAGGGGCAATCGTGTGGACAAATGGAGTGTTTTCGAGGGAGGCTGACGGGCGCGTTCATGGTGTTAAGATTACACCTTCGTGCCCGTCAGACAAGCATGTGAGCGAGGGCTTTTTAGCCGACGATTTCGTTGCCCGAGAAGAACTGGGCAATCTCAATGGCTGCGGTTTCAGGGGCGTCTGAGCCATGAACCGTGTTTTCGCCCACAGACTTTGCAAAAAGCTTGCGGATCGTACCTTCAGCGGCATTTGCCGGGTTGGTAGCGCCCATGACCTCGCGGTACTTGGCAATCGCGTCTTCGGCTTCAAGCACCTGCACAACAACGGGGCCGGAGGTCATGAAGTCAACGAGTTCGCCAAAGAAGGGGCGCTCTTTGTGCACGGAATAGAAGGCGCCTGCTTGGTCGCGGGTCATGTGGATGCGCTTTTGAGCGACAATCCGAAGACCAGCCTTCTCAATCACGGCATTGACTGCACCGGTCAGATTGCGGGCGGTCGCGTCGGGCTTCAAAATAGAAAAAGTGCGCTGGAGCGCCATGGGGATCATCCTATTGTTGGTTAAATGCCTGCGCTCTATAGCCTTGCCCGTCTGATCGGTCAAAGGGGCAGAAGCGATTTTGCTACTTTGGCGAGGGCTAAAGGATAGAGTTTGTTTTCTTCGGCGAGCACACGAGCGGATAAAACGTCAACCGTATCGCGGGGATAAACGGGTACTTCGGCTTGCGCGATAATAGGTCCAGCATCCAATTCGACCACCACGAAATGGACGGTACACCCATGTTGCTTAACGCCTGCGGCCAAGGCCTGTTCGTGGGTGTGAAGGCAGCGAAAGAGCGGAAGCAGGGAAGGGTGGATATTAAGGATCCGGTCTTGCCACGTGGCAATAAAATCACCCGTTAAGACCCGCATGAAGCCTGCCAGACAGATTAACTCGATATTCGCAGCCCGTAGCGCCCTTTCAAGCTCGGCCTCAAATGCTACCCGGGAAGAAAAATCACGATGGTCGATGGTAAGGGTTTCTATACCGGCTCTGCGTGCGCGTTCTATGCCTGCAACATCGGGGACATTCGAAATGACGAGAACAATCTCGGCCGGATAGTCGGGATCACGCGCAGCCTCAATGATCGCGGCCATATTAGAGCCGCGTCCGGAGATAAGGATACAGGTTCGTATCCGTTTCACGTCAATACGCCAAAGCGCCGCTGTAGCGTACCCGCGGCGTTCCTGATTGTTCGGCGACGATTTCGCCTAAGAAGACGGCTTGTTGTCCGGTTGCAACCAGTGCTTTCATGGCATCATCGGCCTTATGCATGTCAACGACGACGACCATGCCAATCCCGCAATTAAACGTCCGCAGCATTTCGTCTTGGGAAACGCCACCTGTTTTTGAAAGCCAGCTAAAGACGGGGGGAACCGTTATGGCTGAAAGGTTTAAATGAGCGCCTAGGTTATCGGGTAAAACACGTGGGATATTATCGGGAAATCCACCGCCCGTGATATGAGCCATCGCTTTAATTGAGTCGGTTGCCTTTAGTGCGGCGAGCATAGGCTTCACGTAAAGCCGCGTGGGCTCCAACAGTGCAGAGCCTAGTGTTTGTGTCTTATCGAAAGGTGCCAAAGCGTCCCACGCCAGACCAGCGTGTTCAACAATCCGCCTTACCAGTGAAAAGCCATTGGAGTGAACACCCGACGACGGTAATCCGATCAATCGATCACCCGCTTTGATCCCTTCTTTAGGCAGAAGTGTTCCGCGCTCCGCGGCTCCTACCGCAAATCCGGCCAGATCATAATCGCCTTTGGCGTAAAGGCCGGGCATTTCCGCCGTTTCGCCACCAATCAACGCGCAACCTGAATCAATGCACCCCTGCGCAATTCCTTTGACGATGGCAGCGCCGATTTCGGGCGAGAGTTTTCCGGTCGCAAAATAATCAAGAAAAAACAGGGGTTCAGCGCCCTGAACAATCAAATCATTGACACACATTGCGACCAAATCAATGCCGATTGTGTTGTGAATACCCGTTTCAATGGCAATCTTGACCTTGGTTCCAACTCCGTCATTCGCCGCCACCAGAATGGGATCTTTGAAACCTGCGGCTTTGAGATCGAAAAGACCACCAAATCCGCCGATTTCGGAATCGGCTCCGGGGCGTCGCGTGGCACGAACCAAGGGCTTGATCTCTTCGACCATGGCATTACCGGCATCGATATCGACACCGGCATCAGCATAGGTCAGACCATTTTCTGGGGTGTTCGCCACGGCTAAGCTCCTCATTTCATATCTCACGCGATAAGCTTACCTCTTTCGCCTTGCAAGCGGCGATGAAAACTCCCACATGAAAAACTCAACGTTTTCCTGTTTCTCCAGCGGTTTTCCCCAGTCATCCCATGTTACCCAATCTCATCTCCATTATGCGACTTCTGTTGGTTCCCGTAATTATAGGTTTGATTGCCGATGGAGATTGGCAGTTAGCGCTATATGGTTTTATAATTGCGGGACTATCCGATGCGCTGGATGGCTATATCGCCCGGGCGTATGATTTAAGAACCGAACTTGGTGCCCATCTTGATCCACTGGCGGACAAGGCGCTTCTCGTTTCGATTTTTGTGACGCTTGGCGTGATTGGATTGTTCCCCGTATGGCTCGTCATTTTGGTCGTGACGCGGGATATTCTGATCATTGGCGGTATCATTTTAGCTTGGCTCCTCGGGGCGCCAATGGCGATGCGGCCGCTTTCTCTTTCAAAATTGAATACGGTGGGGCAGATTGTGTTGGCTGCATCCGCTTTGGCAATTAAGGCCTTTGAACTCGACATGCCCAATGCGCTGCGTTATGGGGGCTTTGTGGTAGCGGCTCTTACTTTGGGCTCGATGCTCGTTTATCTCATGCAATGGCTGCGGCATTTTCCGGACGAAGCAGTATGACGGTTTCGCCTAAGCAATTGACTCTGGAGCTACCGATTGAAACGCGGCTTGAGGCAGAGGATTTTCTCGTCTCGCCGAGCAACGAGGCGGCTTACCATCTTATCGATCAATGGCCGAACTGGACGGATCAAGTGCTTTTGCTAACGGGGCCTGAAGCGTCCGGCAAATCGCATTTATCCGCTATTTGGGCTAAAAGAGCAAAGGCTTGGACGGAAAAGGCTTCCGATATTCAGTTGGACCAGGTTCCTCATCTCGTCTCGAGCGGAGCTTTGGTGATCGAGAATTGTGATCAAGGTGGCGTGGATGAGCATGCGCTTTTCCACCTCATAAACGCGGCGCGAGAAAGAGGAACGTATGTACTGTTAACGGCACGCGGTAGGCCGGATCAGTGGGGGCTGAAAACACCCGATCTTATTTCTCGGTTGAGGCTTGCCCCGGAGACCAAATTAGCGAGCCCTGATGATGCGTTGTTAGGAGCCGTCCTCGTGAAATTGTTTATTGATCGGCAATTGGTTATCGACACGACGATTATCGATTTCATCAAGAGCCGGATTGTTAGATCGATTGCGGCGGCTCGAGATTTTGTCGAGCAACTGGATCGTGAAGGCCTAGCGCGTGGCAAGCCGATTACCAAGGCGCTTGCCTCACAACTCTTAAAAATCGGCAGCGATGGCGAGGCTGAAGACGATTTGAACCCTTCAAATTAATGGTTCGAATTTTATTTTGCCCGGTGCAGTCGCCATTTTGTCAAATGCCCGTCATAATCGACTGCGACCAACGGCGCTTACCCGATAAGGATTATGTTTCATGCCACGGACCCGCGCCTCTGCCCCCCAGACACGCTCTCGCCGAAAAGGGGGCGAATCGCCTGCCGCTTTGGCTCATTCGCCAAACCGGTTCATCAATCGTGAATTATCTTGGCTGGACTTCAACCACCGGGTTTTAGAAGAGGCTGCTAATCCAACGCATCCGCTGCTGGAGCAGCTTCGGTTTTTATCCATTTCCGCAAATAATCTCGATGAATTCTTTATGGTGCGCGTGGCGGGATTGCGCGGGCAGGTGAGCTCGAACGTCACCACGCTCTCCGACGATGGGATGAGCCCCTCCGAACAGTTACAGAATATTGGCGAGGCGGTGACGCGGCTTTGTACAGACCAGCAGACCCGCTGGACACAATTGCGCGTAGCGCTTGATCAGGCGGGTATTTCGCTCGTCGAGTCGGACGCCCTGAGCGATGCTGAGAAGCAATGGCTTGAAGCGTATTTTGCGGCCGAAATTTTCCCTGTTTTGACCCCGCTTGCGATCGATCCGGCGCATCCTTTTCCGTTTATTCCGAATTTGGGATTTACCGTCGCGCTCGCTTTATCGCGTTACACTGATGGACGGGCGCTGAACGCTCTTATCCGCGTCCCTAACCGCATTGATCGATTCATCGCGCTTCCCACGGGCTCGATAGCGGGTGAAGGAATAATTCACACGCGCTTTATTACGCTTGAAAATGCCATCGGTCTTTTCATTGGAAAGCTCTTCCCGGGTTATCATGTGAAAGGGCTGGGGGCTTTCCGCGTCATCCGCGATTCCGATATCGAAATTGAGGAAGAGGCCGAAGATCTCGTTCGCCTGTTCGAGACCGCGTTGAAGCAGCGTCGGCGTGGTTCGATCATTCGGCTTGAGATTGAAGCAGGTATGCCGGACGAAATCCGTCAGTTTGTCGTTGGCGAATTTCACGTCGAAGCCGATGCTGTGTTTGAAATGAGCGGCATGTTGGCGCTGAATGATTTATCCCAACTCGTCAGTATTGACCGTCCAGATCTCAAATTCGAACCCTACAATGCGCGGTTTCCGGAACGCATCCGCGACCATGGCGGAGATTGCTTTGCCGCGATCCGCGAAAAGGATTTGATTGTCCACCATCCTTACGAATCGTTCGACGTGGTGGTTCAGTTTCTCAACCAAGCGGCGCGCGATCCAAATGTTGTGGCTATTAAGCAGACGCTGTACCGGACCTCATCCAACAGTCCGATTGTAAAGGCTTTGGCCGAAGCCGCCGAAGCTGGCAAATCGGTAACGGCGCTTGTCGAACTTAAAGCCCGTTTTGATGAAGAAGCCAATATCCGCTGGGCACGTGACCTTGAAAAGGCTGGTGTTCAGGTTGTTTTTGGCTTCATTGAATTAAAAACGCATTCCAAGCTATCAATGGTGATCCGCCGAGAAAATGGCCATCTGGTTAGTTATTGCCATTTGGGAACCGGGAATTACCACCCGATTACGGCACGGATCTATACAGATTTATCGTTTTTTACGGCTGATCCGGCGATTGGTCGTGATGTCGCGCGCATTTTCAATTTTATCACTGGTTATGCTGAGCCGACTCATCTTGAAAAACTATCGGCCTCTCCGTTTTCGCTGAAAGAAACGCTGCTAGATAATATCGCTAAGGAGATCGCGTTTGCGAAAGAGGGCAAGCCAGCGTCGATTTGGGGTAAATGCAATTCACTCGTTGACCCTGTGATCATTGACGCGCTTTATGCAGCCAGCCAAGCGGGCGTTCAGGTTGATTTCATTGTGCGCGGTATTTGCTGCCTACGACCTGGTATTCCCGGATTTTCTGACAATATCCGCGTGAAATCGATTGTAGGACGCTTTTTGGAGCATACGCGGATTTTTGCCTTTGGTAACGGGCGAGCGATGCCGCATGCAAAAGCGAAAGTGTATATTTCATCCGCTGATCTGATGCAGCGCAACCTTGATCGGCGTGTCGAGAGCCTTGTGCCGATCTTAAATCCGACGGTGCACGAGCAGGTTCTCAATCAAATCATGGTCGCGAATATGATCGACAATGAACAAAGCTGGACGATTAATCCTGATGGAACCAGCACGCGGGTTATCCATGGGCCTGACGAGCCCTCCTTCAATGCCCATCGCTATTTTATGACAAACCCTTCGCTTTCAGGGCGGGGCAAAGCGTTGAAAGAATCGGGGCCAAAATCACTTCGGGCCGCTACCAACAAGGAAAGCGGAAAAACCGAGTGAATCGTCTGAGCGATT
>CANCAR010000146.1 GCA_947374125.1 Hyphomicrobiales bacterium
TGCGTACGGTTACCGGCGCAGGGATTGGCGAGACACGCTCACTGATCGGTCAACTCGACGAGAGAACCCGTGCGGTTTCCGCTGTAACCCGCGAACATGTAGAGCTGCTCGAATCCGCCACGAATGTCCTAAGCACGGTTGAAGGCCGACTCGGTATCGACCTTGCCTCGCGTCGTGAAAACATTGAGGCGCTTACCGCTGCGCTGAACGATCGCTTCACGGATGTCCAGACCGTTGCTGACGGCTTCGCAGCAAGGATGGCCGAGTCGCTCCAAGTCGTCGAACAGCGCACGGGCCTGATTAACGCGCTCATGAACGACACGACCGGCAAAGCCAGCCAAGCCCTGCGCGACCAGTTCGCAGCGGTTCGTGAGGAGGCAGACTACGAAAAATCTCGCACACTCGATACGGTGCGAGAAGTAGCGCAAGCCACCGTCGCAGAAATGGGCGATGTGTTGTCAAAATTGATCAACCGCTTTGAGGAAACGGCACGCGAAGTGAAAACGACCACTGCGCAAATCGCCAAGGAAATCGAAAGCACTCGGGATGAAATTGCCCGCAGCGTCATCGACCTGCCGCGTGAAACACAAGAGCAAGCGGCTAATCTTCGTCGCGCGATCAATGATCAAGCAAATGCGCTAGGGGAACTCAATCAGATTCTTGTTTCGTCCGGTCGTACAACGGACATCGCAAAACCGGTGATATCACAAGCGGCTCCAACACCAGTGGCCGTTATGCAGCAGGCCACACCTAGGCCCGTTCTATCGCCGGTGACAGAGCGCCACCGGGAAGATGCTAACCCCGTGGCCGCAACGCCAATTCCTGCGCCATTCGTAACATCTGCGACGGTGGAAACACCTGCTCCCGTGGAAACACCAACTCCGGTCGCGGCACCTGTTCCGGCCTTCGCTCAAGCCCCTACGGTCGCC
Organism: Hyphomicrobiales bacterium; assembly: GCA_947374125.1. Lineage (GTDB taxonomy): Bacteria > Pseudomonadota > Alphaproteobacteria > Rhizobiales > Beijerinckiaceae > CAIUPE01. Next base: position 930 of record CANCAR010000146.1, read on the forward strand.
CCGGCACCCGTTGTGCCACAACCCGCTCCGAACTTCTCTCAGCCGGAAGTGGATATGACCGTGCGCGCTCAAGCGCCTATCTCGCCTCCGGTTCCTTCTCCCGCCCTTGCTCCGGCATCGTCCGCCGATAAGGGCCAGCGGACCGGTTGGCTATCGGATCTGTTGGACCGCGCATCTCGCGATGAAGATCGTCCCGAAACAGCCCCGGCTGCAGCGGTCACTCCTCCACCCGTCAGGATGCCATTCCCGCCAGTAGCACCAAAGATTGAGACGCCACGGGATTGGTTGCCCGCGTTGCAAGGCGATATCGGACGCCTCGTCGATGAAGGTGCTGTTGCTCGGCTTTGGAACACCTATCTCCGCGGCGAACCAGCCGCATTCTCCCGGTCAATCTACACGCTTGAAGGCCAACGGCGCTTTGAAGAGCTATCGCAACAGTTCAAACAGGACGAGCAATTCCGCTCCGTTCTCGAAGCCTATGCCAACAAATTCGAATCCGTGCTGCGCGATCTAACGGCCTCTGATAGGGACGGTTCGATCACACGAACCATTCTCGCCTCAGTCGAAGGACGCGTCTACACGGTCCTCGCGCATGTAAGCCAGCGCCTCGGCTCATAAGCCGGAGGCGTTGGGATTGAAGGGAACCTATTCAGACTTTTGGGTCGGGATTTTCGGTATGGCCGTCGACTGCCAGCGCCTGTCCTGACACGTAACGGCCCCCCTCGCTTGCGAGGAAGGTCGCCATGGCGGCGATATCCTTCGCCTCGACAAATGTTTGCATTGAGGTGCCAGACGCGTATCCCTTATAGATTGCGTCACGCGTCGTTCCCTTGATCATGGCTTCTTTAGCGAGGACACGCTCCATCCGCGGGCCTTCCACGGACCCAGGGCAGATCGCGTTAGCACGAATGCCAAAAGGTCCAAGCTCCATGGCAACCGTCTTCATGAGGCCGATGATGGCCCATTTTGCGGCCGAATAGGGCGAACGGTTAGGATAACCAAACAGTCCAGCGGTTGATGACGTGAATATCATGCAGCCGTTGCGCTGCGCCTTCATCAAGGGGGCGGCCAGCTTGGCCGCCAAAAACGCACCTTCGAGATTGACCGCCACGCAATGCCGCCAAGCTTCGAGGGTTACATCCTCGATCAGCGCGGTAGGGCCTGCTATGCCAGCATTGGCGCAAAGCACATCGAGACCGCCCCACTCCTCTTTCAATTCGACAAAAAGCGCTGTCATGTCGGCTTCTGATGATGCGTCCGCAAGGCTTGAGCGCCACTGTGGATCTATGGTTTGAAGAGCCACTTTGTCGATGTCGGTAATCCAAACCTTCGCGCCTTTGGCAGCGAAAGCCTCAGCCATCGCATAGCCAATGCCGGACGCTCCAGCCGTTACCAGAACCCGTTTTCCCTTAAAATCCATCGTCTTTCCCCCACGCGAATCACTTAGTCATTCTTCCGATCATGGCACGGCACCACTTGTAATTAACCCTTTCGAAAGGATTTGCTTGTTTCGCATCTGCCATCCGGGTTAATACTTTATTAAGTTTTCTGGGGAACCATTTTGAAACTTTTCGCTAAGCTTGTTTTGTGCAGTGTTCTTATTTCCAGTGCGGCTCTAGCTAGCCCACAGGAAAAGCGGCGCTATGCGGCGCTTCCGAAGGCTTCTTCGATGGTTACCGCCATGGCGGATTCCAAGGCACCCGTGGGGTGGGTAGATTTTTGTGTTCGCCATGCCGATGAATGTGATGATCGGATCAACGTTGTCGCCGTGATACCAGCGACGCCTGAAAACTGGAAACGCATCCAAGACACAAACCTAGACGTTAATTCCGCAATTCGGGAAGCATCCGATCTGGAAGTCTATGGCACCCAGGAACGCTGGGAATATCCAACATTAGGTAAGGGGGATTGCGAAGATTACGCCCTTGAGAAGCGTCGTCGGCTCATCAAAGCTGGCCTTCCACGCCAGGCCCTTCTGATGACCGTTGTTACCGACGAAAACGGCTTTGGCCATGCTATATTAACGGTACGAACGGATATCGGTGATTTTGCCCTCGATAACCGCGTTGATCGTATCCTTTCATGGGAAGCAACTGGTTACGGCTTCATCAAACAGCAGGCCGGCGACAACCCGAACCATTGGGTGCGCTTGGGCGGACCATCGGCACCGATTACGACGGCCACAGCGCAACGCTGATCCCTTAGGGCTCGGTCATCATCGCCAATCAGCCTATTTTTTCCAATTCCTTGGCAAAACGCCGCCAGTTAGCCACATAATTAAGCGCCGATTCGCGGATCCGCGCTGCAGCCGCTTCGTCCAATATACGTATAGCCTTGGCCGGAGCGCCTACGATCAAAGAAAAATCAGGAAATTCCTTGCCCTCTGTCACCAACGCATTGGCACCGACAAGGCAATGTCGACCGATTTTGACGCCATTTAGCAGCGTTGCGCCCATTCCTATCAAGGAGCCATCGCCAATGACGCAGCCATGGAGGATGGCGTGGTGGCCAATCGTACATTCGGTGCCCACCGTCAGCGGGAACCCCATATCCGTATGGAGCATTGCCCCTTCTTGAATATTACTGCGGTCGCCAATGGTAATCGGCTCATTATCGCCACGTAAAACAGCACCAAACCAGATACCGACTTCATCGCCAATACGGCAATCGCCAATCACATGTGCATCTGGCGCGACGAAGAAACGGTCGGGTGCCGGCAAAATCGGTGCACGGTGTTCGAGCCGGTAAATCGCCATCGCAACCTCCGCCCGTTAACTGGGCTTACTCAATGCCTTCAAGGTCAATGTCAAGAATCGACATGGTGAAAGCGAAGGAACGGTCACCATCCTCAATGTCGAGTGAGATGATGCCGATAAACTCGTCACCGATCATGACCTCCGCCGAATCCGTCTTTTTTGGACGCCCAACCACCTTAATGGCAGCATTGCCAAACAAACGGCGGAAATAAGTTTGTAGTTTTAGAAGTTCAGCCTTGTCCATCACTATCCTGCCATGATTGCCACATCCCGCATCGTCGGGTGGCACTCCGGATGCCACGCCGCTTGCCAGACTGCAACCCTTTTGAACTGACGTTCAGAGATTGGCTTTGTCAGCGAGGATCTGATCCATCGTTCGCGCCGGTTCCGCACAGCCAGACTCGCCGACAACTTTCGCTGGCACGCCTGCCACAGTGACATTACGCGGGACGTCTTTGAGCACGACAGAACCGGCGGCGATCCGGGCACACTGCCCTATTTCAATGTTCCCTAAGATCTTTGCACCAGCCCCAATCAAGACCCCTTGCCGGATCTTAGGGTGACGATCACCGACCTCTTTTCCTGTTCCACCTAGGGTTACACCTTGAAGAATGGACACATTGTTCTCAATAACGGCGGTCTGACCCACCACAAGTCCTGTCGCATGGTCAAGAAACACGCCAAGGCCAATTTGCGCCTCAGGATTGATATCGGTCTGGAAAATTTCTGATGACCGGCTTTGGAGGTAAAGTGCAATATCGCGCCTACCCATCCGATTAAGGGCAAACGCCATTCGATGCGTTTGTAACGCATGGAAGCCTTTAAAATACAGCAAAGGTTCGATCATTCTCATGCAGGCGGGATCGCGATCAGCAACAGCGATCAAATCAGCACGGAAGCCCTCGCCAATCGTCGCATCAACGGTCGCAAGTGACATGAAAATCTCGTAAATTCGCGCACGTGGTAGATCGTGATGGTCGAGGCGCGCCGATAACCGCGCAATGACAGCCGCATCGAAAGACGGCTGATCGATGACATTTTGGCGGACGAAAGCCCCAAGATCGCCGTCAGAGGCCAACACATCGGCAGCTTCACTGCGAATGTGAACCCAGATCGGATCCAATACCGGTTCCACTGACTGCAATCTCGCCGTCCCGCTCATCGTTTATACTCCCTGCTGGTCATTGATCAGCCTCTCGTCGCAAAAGAGTTAGGAAGGCTGGACCAAAATGGCAAGCTATATGACCGAAAAATGCTGGTCATTCTTGCACCCACGCAAGCACCTTTTACGATGTTTTGGTGAGAAATGCGATAACAGCGTCCTTATGGGTTAGATCGCCGACGGCGAGATTATGATCTCGTCCGACAATATCGAAGGCGATGGCACCGGGGATAAGGGCAGCCAAAGCATGCGGATCGCCCGCAATCTCGTCTTTCGTTCCAACCGCAATCAGAAGCGGGACGCCGATTCCGGCTGCCTCCTTATGCGTTAAACCGTGTCTGGAGCCTCGCATACACGCGGCAAGCGCTTTTCTATCTCCTCCCGTCCGGTCAGCAAAGGCACGGAACATTCGCGGCACAGGCTCCTTGACGTCTTCAAGCGATGGCGCCTCAAGCGCTTCAGCAATACCAGGCGGCAGGCCATTTCCCTCGACGAGATGAATGCCGAGACCGCCAAGCACAGCCCTATGGAGGCGATCAGGATAACGGCAAGCCAGCACAGCTGTAATCCGCGCGCCCATGGAATAGCCCATCACATCCGCCCGTTGGATGTTCAGATGATCCATCAAAGCGATCACATCGTCCGCCATGATGGCAGGCGAATAACGTTCTTTTTGATAAAGCTTTTCACTTTCACCATGGCCGCGATTATCAAGCGCAATCACGCGGAACCCAGCTTCGGTCAAACGCTTCGACCAGGACGTATCGATCCAATTGATCCGGTGTGAGGAGGCAAACCCATGCACCAACATAATGGTGCCAATCTGTTGATCGCGCGCCGGGAGGTCGACATAGGCGATGCGAACGCCATTTAACTCAAAGAACAGCATAAAGTGGCTTTCACATTTGCATTCAGATCAGAGAAGCTTAAAAGGGCGAAGCGGTTGCTGCAAGCGCTGGCTTCTAACGGCATCTGACATCTGGAAAAGCGCAGCGCTAAGCAGTATGCTGGCCTACAATATCGGTACGAAGTGAGAGCAAGTCTATGGCTGACCAAGCAATTCCCTATTTCAAAAACGATTCAGGCGTGGCTTCGATAAGGATTGGCGCGCATAAATTTATGTGCGTGGGCGCAAGTCCACCCTTTGACCATCCGCATATTTTCCTCGATATGGGCTCCGAACACGAAGTTGTCTGCCCTTATTGCTCAACGCTTTTTACCTATGACGCCTCGCTTCATGGCGGTGCCATTCCAGCCGATTGCGTTTTTGAACCAAATAAAGCAGCAGCCTGACGGTACCCACCGATGCCCGACAATCCGATTCTGATTGCGGGTGCTGGCATAGGGGGCCTCACCCTTGCCTTGGCCCTTTCGCGCATTGGCCGATCGACTATAACCATCGAGCAACGCACGCGTATTGATGAAGTGGGTGCCGGTATTCAGCTCTCGCCCAATGCATCGCGGGTTCTGATAGGGCTCGGACTTGGCCAAGCGCTGGAAAAAGTAGCCGCTGAACCTCAACAACTCACCGTCCGCTCAGCAAAATCGGGGCGAACGCTTTCGACGATGCCGCTCGGCGAGGCCATGCGAAATCGCTATGGTGCTCCCTATCTGACGATCCACCGTGCCGACCTTCAAACCATTCTGCTCGACGCTGTACGGGGAACTGACGGTGCTCGCCTTGCTTTCGGACGTTCGGTCGCGGGATTCGTCGAAAATCGTCCGCATGGGATAGAAATTGATTGCGTATCCGCCGCAACGCGCGAAACGGTATCTGGCCAAGCGTTGGTTGGGGCGGACGGTCTATGGTCGGCAGTTGC
>CANCAR010000147.1 GCA_947374125.1 Hyphomicrobiales bacterium
GCTCGCCTGGCTGACATTAGCGGGTAGAACAAAGGCGTGCCCTTGACCTTCGTTTGACCCGCGCTAAAGTGTTCGAGTTAACCGACCAGGTCTTAGTTCGCGGCAAACAGGGCTCTACCGGCGTGTAATCGCCCGTTCCGGGCGCGCCATTTGCGAACAAAATCATTAGCGTTTGTATGACTGGCCTTTAGGCCTGCTCTTACTATCGCTAGCGGCAATTCCCCCTGAAATGGTACTCCCGCCGTTTTTAAAGGTAGGATTATTCTACCCACAGCCTGATATTCGAGATATGAATGTGGGCTTGCAAGGCAATGCGACTGTCAGGTCGTTAGCCCCTCTTTCTGTTTATGAGTAAAAGCCATGGTAGCGTTGTCCATCCTTGATCTTGTCCCTGTCGTTGAAGGAAAAACTCCTGCGGATGCCTTTGCCAATACCAAGGACTTGGCACAGCAAGCGGAACGGTGGGGTTATCAGCGCTATTGGGTTGCTGAGCATCACAATATGGTCGGCATAGCCAGTGCTGCCACATCGGTTGTGATTGGGTATATTGCCGGGCATACGTCTACGATACGGGTAGGTGCTGGCGGCATTATGTTGCCGAACCATTCTCCGCTTTTGATTGCAGAGCAATTTGGGACGCTTGAATCGCTTTATCCAGGGCGTATCGACCTTGGATTGGGTCGTGCACCGGGAACGGATCGCGCGACCTCGCAAGCGATGCGGCGCGACATGATGGCGTCGGATCATTTTCCCGATGATGTTTTAGAGTTGCAATCCTATTTTGGACCACTTCGGCCGGACCAAACCATTCAAGCGGTTCCGGGTACCGGATTGAATATTCCGCTGTGGATTTTGGGTTCGAGCCTTTATGGCGCTCAATTGGCAGCAGCTTTTGGCTTGCCTTATGCCTTTGCTTCACACTTTGCACCGGATGCGCTTGAACACGCGCTCGCGATCTATAAGACGCAATTCAGGCCATCTGAGCAATTGGCCAAACCGCATGCTATGGCTGGTGTGAATGTGGTGTTAGCCGATACAGATGCCGAAGCTGATTATTTATTCACGTCTATTCAGCAGCGCTTTACGGATATGGTGCGGGGTAAGCGCGGCTATTTGCAGCCACCCATTGACGACATCAATGCCTATTGGACAGCCGACGAACAATTCCACGCCTCGCGTATGCTAACCTGTTCGTTTGTTGGTTCTCCCGATACGGTTAAACGAAAACTCGATGCGTTTGTTGCAGCTACAGGCGTGAATGAGCTCATGGTCGCATCCGCTATTTTTGATCATCAAGCCCGCTTGCGGTCTTATGAGCTCTTAGCTCGATTAAGTGACCAAGCCTTGCTGGGTAAGGCCGCTTAATCGACATCCTTCGCCCTTATGGCCTAGGGATTGATTGTAATTCAGCCGGTGAACCTGTGAGAACATGCGTTTGTGCATCCAGCGCGAGAGCATCTTCTTTAGTGTGGGTGGCGATGATAATCGGGATGTCGCTTTTATCCCGCAATGCCAAAATCATCGCTCTCATCCGCTCGACCAAAGCATCGTCAAGCGATGCGAAGGGCTCGTCCAAGAGCAGGAGATCAGGTTGGAAGGACAACGCGCGGGCGAAGGCTACGCGGCGGGCCATACCGAGCGAGAGGTGTCTTGGAAACAAGTGGGCTGTACCTTCAAGCCCAAGGGACTCCAAAAGCCCATTCTCGGGTCCGGCGAGTTCAATGTTTTCAAGTACGGTTTTCCAAGGCAAAAGGCGTGGCTCTTGAAACACCATGCCAATTTTCGAGGTGGTTGGGCATGTGCCGGCATCATCATGTTCGAGCCCAGCCATTAAACGCAACAAAGTGGTTTTACCGGACCCGGAAGGCCCCATAAGCGCCGTGACCGTTCCTTTTGGAATGCTCAGACGAATTGGGCCGAGGATTTTTCGGGTGCCAAACGATTTTGAGGCAAAGGAGAATTCCATCGTTATTCTCCCCGCCAGGCGCGCGCGCGCTTTTCCCAAGGCTTGACGACGACGGCCTCGATCATGAAAACGACGCCCATGAAACTTAAGGTATAAACGAGGATGCGGGCGAGATCGAATTGGCCAAAAAACAGGTTGATTTGAAAACCAACGCCGTTGCTGCGGCCGATGAGTTCAACAATCAACACGATTTTCCAGATCAACGCCAAGCCGCTTCGAACGGAGGCTGCCATAAAGGGCTCAAGTTGTGGCCATAAAACCTGTCGAAATTTTTGCCAGCCGGTCAGGCGATAAACCCCGGCGACATCCTCAAGGCCCGGATCAAGCGCCCGCGCCCCTTCCCTGATCGTGATTGCTGTATTTGGAATCTTATTCAGCGCGACGGCGGTAATCGCTGCTGCCTCGTTAATACCTATCCAAAGATAGCAAAAGACGATGGTGACAAGGGCCGGGATGTTTAACGCCAAAATAAGCCAAGGATCGAAGAAGCGATTGGCCTTTGCGTTGCGCCCGAGTGCGAGGCCAAGGCCTGTGCCCACCGTCATCGCAAGGAGGAAAGCGCTCGCCACCCGCAGGAAGGTTATGCCTCCATGATAGAGCAGCGCGCCGGATGAGAGTTCTGAAACAAAAGCCGCCGCCACTTCGGTCGGCGCAGGGAGATATCGGCTGTGCAGGACTAAGGCAAGGATAGCCCATATTGCCAAGAGCAAGAGCGTTGAGAGCACGGGCGTGATGACATCTCTGACCATGGCTTCAGAACAGACCGTCCTTCGGCGCAAAGGTTCCTGACGCCAAAGTGGGGTTTTCACCGATCAGGTCTTGACCGCCATAATGCGCCAATACCTCGAAAAGCCGCGCTGCGGCAGCCTGATCAATGGTCTTCAAGGTTGGAATACCCGCCCGAAAGCCGCTTTTCAAAGCGTCGAATTCGGCATCATTCTTGACCTTCATGAGAGGGCGCAGGCGTTGCCATTCGGCATCATTTTGCTGGAGTAACGCTTTGGCGTCTTGCGATGCGGCTGCCAGCTTCGCTGCGGCATTGTCATGCGTACGCGACCATTTTTCCGAGAAGACATAGCCCAACAGGGGTGTTTCTGGATCGAGGCCCAAGGCGTGTGCAGCGTCAGAAATGGTTGCGATTTCACGCGCACCGTTGGCTTTTAAGAGGGCGGCAAAGTGCCAGAACGTCACCAAGGCATCGACGCCTCCCGTCTCGAGCAATTCATTCATCAAAGGCGGCGCGGCAAAGACAGGTTCCGCGTCTTTGGCGAGATCGATAGTGTGGTGTTGCATCGCCCAAGCACGCAGCAACACCCAACTCTTATCGGTCGGCCCGCCCGCGATACCAATTTTTCGATTTTTTAAATCGGACAGGGTTTTTATGGGCGAGTTTGCTTTGACAAGAATGGAGCCGACTTGCCGCGAATAGGGGAGGAAGGTGTAATCGGCACCCGCATTGCGTTGGCGCGAAACCCATATCCAGTCGGTGACGATGACATCGGCTGCGCCGCCTGCAAGCAGGACATCCGCACTTTGTTTGCCCGCAACTGGCACGACGGAGAGTTGGATGCCGTGTTTTTTGTCAAACCCATTCTGGATAATCGTATCGATCTCCCAAGCAACCGTGCCGGAAGCAAGGGTTGCAATGCGTACGGGTTCATCGGCATGAGCAAGGCCCATCGCGGCGAAAACGCTGAGCGCGCTTCCGGCAACAAGAAAATGGCGGCGGTTGATCATGGTTTGAACCCGTCACGCTTTTGGATGGTTGCCGGACTGTACCGCCGCGTTAACCCACAACCCGCCAAATGACATCGCCAACATCGTCTGCGACCAGAATTCCCCCGCCCGGAGCCAGCGCAATGCCCACCGGCCTGCCATAGGAATAGCGTTCATCAGGCGACAAGAAGCCCCAGAGAATATCGCGGGGGCGGCCGGATGGCTTTCCATTGGCGAAGGGGACAAAGACGACGCGGTAGCCCGAGAGCGTGCTGCGGTTCCAAGAGCCGTGTTGGCCGATGGCCATGCCTTCCTCAAAGCCCGGCAGCGTTCCTTTGGGGAGCCAGCACAGGCCAAGCGACGCCGTATGGCCGCCAAGCGCGAAATCGGGTTGAATCGCTGTGGCGACAAGGGCCGGGTCTTGCGGCACGCGGTCATCGACCGTTTGACCCCAATAGCAAAATGGCCAGCCATAGAAGCCGCCATCTTTCACTTCCGTCAAATAATCGGGCGGAGTTTCATCGCCAATGCCGTCGCGCTCGTTCACCACGGTCCATAAGGCGTTGGTCGTTGGCTCCCAAGCGACACCTACGGGGTTACGCAACCCACCGGCAAAAATTCGCGAGTTGCCAGAGGTGAGATCAACTTCATAAATGCAAGCGCGGCCCTCCTCCACTTCCATGCCGTGCTCGGCGATATTGGAAAGCGAACCGACGCCGACATAGAGTTTGCTTTTGTCGGGGCTGAGCAGAAGGCTTCTCGTCCAGTGCCCGCCGGGTTTGAAGCTTGCGAGTTTACGACCAGAACCTTGGAGCTGCGTTGCATCTTTTTTGTAATCAAACGCCAAAAGCGCGTCGGTATTGCCGACATAGAAGGTTTCGTTATGCAGCGCCATGCCGAAGGGTTGGTTTTGACCTTCCAAAAACGTGAACCGCTCTTCTGCAACGCCGTCGCCATTGCGGTCGCGGAGAAGGGTAATCCGATTGGGGCTATCGCCGAGGGCGGCCGCGCGCCGCATCGTGCTTTGCATGGCATAATCGAACACGGATGATATGCCACCGGGGGTGAAGAGCGCCTCAGCCACCGCAATATCGCCATTGGGTAACACTTCGATCCAACGCGGATGTTTAAGGCCGGTCGCAAACGCATTCACTTTTAGCCCGGGTGCGGCCGTGGGCAGATGGCCAGGTGTCCAGCCCTTTGCCGTTGGCATTTTAAGGGTTGGTAGCGCGCCTTGCGACTTTGGCGAGGGAATCGATGGGGCTTGTCCGATGGCCTGTGAGGGCTCTGGCGTTGTGGCTCTGCGCCAAACGATCAACAAAGAGCCAATGAACGCAATGAAGTTAGCAAAAAGAGTAGAAAACGCCATGGGAGCCTCATGAAAACAATGACGAAAGAGGTATAGAGGAGCGCTGATCGATGCACAACATTCCCTCGCTTTTCCCGCTAAAGCGGATCCATTCCCGCTGCGCTGTATTCCTTGGTGTAAGAAGGTTTAGGTTTGACGGATTAGGAAGGGGTTTTGCAGTGTTAGAAGCGGTATGAGCACCTGTAGCCTTTGCCATTTCGACATCTAAGCGCTAGTTTCTGTCACCTATCGCCAAAAAAGACGCACAGGCATTCCGGGACGGAGCGAATGATGATGAGGGCAGATAATGAGCCACGGCGTGGTTCACCGCTGCGGATTGATGGGGCAGAAGTGCGCATCGTGCGATTGCCCCTCGTGACGCCCTTCACGATTGCGACGGGCACGATGTATGACAAGCTCTTTCCCTTGCTCATTTTGAAATCTGACGGGCTTGAGGGCTATGGCGAGGGCGTTATGGACCCCCTGCCCGATTATCTCGATGAAACCCTGATCGGTAGCATGTCCCTTGTGCGCGATGTGCTTTTGCCCAAAGTGGTGGGACAAAGCTTTGAAAACCCGGAAGATTTAGAGCAAATCCTAATCGGCTGGCGCGGGCATTATATGGCGAAGGCCATGGTGGAAATGGCGTTCTGGGACCTTTGGGCCAAATCATTGGGATTGCCGATGAAAACGGTACTCGGAGGGCTTCGGCAGGCCATCGAAGTGGGGGTTTCGCTGGGTATCACGTCGCTTGAGGAGACGGTCACGCGGGCGGAAGCGCATCAGGCTTTGGGCTATAAGCGGATCAAATTAAAGATCATGCCGGGCCACGATGTCGAAGTGGTCAAAGCCGTCCGTCGGGCGTTACCGGACGCGCATTTAACGGTGGATGCCAATACGTCTTATTCGCTGAGCGATACGGCGGTGTTTCGAGCGTTGGACGGTTTTGAGCTTGATTATATCGAGCAACCGCTGGCTTGGAACGATATTCATGACCATGCGGTTCTGCAAAGCCGCATATCAACGGCGATTTGCCTCGATGAATCCATTCGTTCGGCGGCCGATACCCGAAAGGCGCTACAAACGGATGCCGCGCGCGTGATCAATATCAAAGTCGGCCGTGTGGGTGGTTATCTCGAAGCCAAGCGCATTCATGATGTGTGTGCGGCTTGGGATGTGCCGGTTTGGTGTGGTGGTATGCTGGAGTCCGGTATTGGGCGGGCGCATAATATTCATTTGTCGACGCTCGCCAATTTCCGCAAACCGGGTGATACCTCAAGCGCAAGCCGGTACTTCACCAAAGATATCGTGAACGAGGTGTTGACGGCGGAACAGGGGCTAATGCCGGTTCCCGCAGGCGACGGCATTGGCGTAACGCTCGATTGGAAGTTTCTCGAAACGGTTACCGAACAGGTCGAAAGTTTCAAACCGTGAGTGAGGTTGTTCTTCGTGACCTTGTCGGCATGGATGAGTTTTTGAAGGCTGAGGAACTCCAGTGGATCGTTTGGGGGAAGGACGATACCGCTGATCCTGCCGATTTAATGATGGTTATCCAACACGAGGGTGGCTTGGTTGCTGGTGCGTTCGAGGGCGAGGAACTGATTGGCTATGTGTTCGGCT